>JAPPHW010000252.1 GCA_028820945.1 Defluviicoccus sp. | reverse complement strand
GCGACGCCGAGGAAGCCCGCATCCGGCGCGGCGTCGCCCGGCTGCTGACCGACCTCGGCTACGCGGTGCTGTACGAATTCCGGTTGACCAGCGGGCGCAGGGTCGACGTGATCGGACTCAACGACGCGGCGGAGTTCGTCGTCGTCGAGGTCAAGTCGTCGGTCGCGGATTTCCGCGGCGACCGCAAATGGCGCGAGTACCTGCCGTTCTGCGACCGCTTCTATTTCGGGGTGTCCGAGCGGTTTCCGGACCGCCTCCTGCCCGGCGATTGCGGCGTCATCGTCGCCGATGCCTATGGCGGCGCGATCCGCCGGGAGGCAGTGCCGGTGGCAATCGACGGCACCCGCAAGCGGCACCAGATCGTCCGCTTCGCGCTGGCGGCCGCCGGGCGGCTTCAACGCAGGATCGACCCCGGCATCTAGGAAAGCCCGCAGAGCGCGGCGCGGTTGTGCGGCGGGAGATAATCGTTAAATTCGGGCGCTTGGGAGGCTCGGGCGGGAACTCCGTTCCGGCCGGACAAGAACGGGGGCAAGTGGCACCATGATATTCCGTACCGCAATCGCGGCCGCCGCAATCGTGGCCGTCGCGCCGACACTGGCATCGGCGGAGAAGATCAAGCTCAAATTTCTGACCGCGTGGGACGATCGCGTCCAGGGAACGATTTTGATCGCCTACGCTTACGGGAAGAAGGTCGAGGAGGCGACGAACGGCCGCATCTCCATGACGTTCTCGGGTCCGGAGGTGATCAAGTCCCGCCAGCAGTTCCAGCCAGTCTCGCGCGGCATCTTCGACCTGAACCTGTCGGTCGGACCCTATTATATTGGCTCGACCGGCGTTCCGATGGCTGCTTTCGCCCTCCACGCCGATACCGAGGATTGGCGCAAGAAGGGCTACTGGCAGTATTTCGACGAGGAGATGCAGCGCTTCAACCAGAAGATGATCGTGCACGCGGTCGGCGGGACCGGAGCGGACGTCTTCCACGTCATGCTGAAGAGGCCGCTCGATCCGAAGAGCCTGCAACCGCTCAAGGGCCGCAAGATCCGTGCCAACGGGTTTTACACCCCGGTCGTCGTTCCGCTGGGCGGGTCGATGGTGAACCTCAACGGCGGCGAGATCTATTCGGCGCTCCAGAAGGGCGTCGTCGAGGGCGCGGCATGGCCGGTCCAGGGCGCCGTTCAGTTCAAGTGGTACGAGGTCGCCAAATACATGATGCGGCCGCGCTTCGGCGTCTCGCCTTACACGGTGACGATGAACATGGACCGCTTCAAGAAACTGTCCAAGGCCGACCAGGAATTCCTGCTCAAGCTCGGGCACGACCTTGAGAAAGAAGTGCCGGCCCGGTTCGACAAGGGCACGGCGGAAGAACTCGCGGTCATGAAGGAGAAGGGGGTCAAGGAAACCCACCTCAATCCCGAGGTCGCGGCCAAGATGAAGGCCGGCTTCGTCAAGGGCGTGTGGAACTTCGCGATCGGCTTCAACAAGAAGACCTCCGACCGCACGCGCAAGCTCTACGAGATGGCGCGCGATAACGGCGATGCGCCGAAGAGCCTGAAGTAGATCGACGGCGGCCGACGCCGCGTCGAAAGCGAAGGTCCGCGGCCGGTGCCGCGGACCTTTTCTTTACGGCCGCAAGCGGAGGCTCAGCCGGCGGTCTCTCTCGGCGCCCGTTTGGCGAGAATGCGCTGCAGCGTGCGCCGGTGCATGTTGAGGCGCCGCGCGGTCTCGGACACGTTCCGGTCGCATTGCTCGTAGACCCGCTGGATGTGCTCCCAGCGGACCCGGTCGGCGGACATCGGATGCTCCGGCGGCGGCGGCATGCCGCCTTCCCGGGCGAGCAGGGCGGCCTCGATGGCATCGGCATCGGTGGGCTTCGCCAGATAATCCACCGCGCCCGCCTTCACCGCCGCGACCGCGGTGGCGATGTTGCCGTAGCCGGTCAGCATCACCACCCGCGTATCGGGCCGCACCTCGCGCAGCGCCTCGACGACCTCGAGCCCGCTGCCGTCGTCCAGCCTGAGGTCGAGCACCGCATAGCAGGGCGGGCGTTCGCTGGCCGCGACCAGCCCCTCGGCCACCGACCCGGCGAGCTCGCAGCGGAAGCCGCGCGCTTCCATCGCCCGCGCGAGACGGTTGCGGAACGGCGCGTCGTCGTCCACGATCAACAGCGTTCTGTCGTGCCCCTCGGCGCCGGCGGCAGGGCGTTCTTCGCTCATGCGATCGCTTTCCGTCCGGTGACCATCGCCGTCTGCACCGTCCACGGAACCGGCGGCCAGGTCACCGTCGCCACGGCGCCGTGCGGCTGCCGGTTCGAAAACGTCAACTGCGCCCCGGTCAACTCCAGCAGGGTGCGCGCGATGAATACGCCGAGCCCCATATGGCCGCCCTCCGTGTCGCGCGACGAGACATAGGGTTCGCCCAGCCGCTCAAGCAATCGCGGCGCGATCCCGGGACCGTCATCGGTAACTGTAACGCGCCAGAAATCGCCGCTCCACCGCGTGGCGACGACAACCTCGCCGCCCGCGAACTGGATCGCGTTCTCGACCAGATTGCCGATTCCGTGAACCACCTCGGGAAGGTTCGGGACGAGGGGCGGTGGCATGTTCGGACAGGAGTCGTCGGGCGCCGCGTCGAAGCGGAGCCGGATACGCGAGGTGGCGTGCCGCAGCGCGGCGGTCTCGACCAGGGTGTCGAGCCCCAGATCGACCCGCGACTGGGAGGAGGCCGCCTCGGCCGGGCCGCGACCTAGATCGGCGAGAATATGCCGGCACCGCTCGGCCTGTTCGATCAGGAGCTCTATGTCTTCGTTCAGCGGGCTGTCGTCCGGAACTTCGCGGGCAAGCTCCCGGCTGACCACCGCGATGGTGCCGAGCGGCGTGCCGAGCTCGTGGGCGGCGGCGGCGGCCAGCCCGCCGAGCGCGGTCAGTTGCTGTTCCCGCGCCAGCGCGAGCTGCGAGGCGGAAAGCGCGTAGGACAATCGCCGCGCCTCGATGGCGACCCGCCATGTCAGGCCGGCGAAGAACGGGATGCCGACGGCGAGCGCGACCCAGCTGCCGAGGATGTAGACCGGCGGCAGGGTCAGTCCGGCACCCTCCCACGGGAGCGGCATATACCAGAAAGCGAGCAGGGTGACCGCGGCCAGCGCGACTCCGCACAGGATGGCGATGCGGCGCCGGTTCAGCATCACCGCCGATACCGTCACCGGAGCGAGGAGCAGGAACGCGAAGGGATTGCCGAGTCCGCCGGTCAGGTAGAGGAGAAGAGCAAGCTGGACCAGGTCGAAGGCGAGGAGCCAGGGAACCGCGCCCTGCCGCAAACTCTCCTGCACGGAACGGACCGTCATCAGCACGATGTTGAGGAGGACCGACGCGCCCACCGCCGCGAAGGCCTCCGGCAGCGGCACCGGATAGCCGAATCCGAAATGCACCACCAGCAGCGCCGCCGCCTGTCCCCCGATGGCGCCCCAGCGCATCAGGGTCAGGGTGGCGAGCCGCGGCCGCCCGTGGGTGGACTGGGTGTCGAGATCGATCTCGTTCGCGTTGTCGTTCATTCCGCGCTCCTCCGGCCGCCCCGGGCGGACGGCGCGCGATTCTTGCAAACCGGCGAATATCGTCCATCTTATCCGAACAGGGCGCCGCGCCCGTGAACGCGTTTCGGTGGAGACTTGGATGCCTCGACGCATGATGCCCAGAACGGCCGCCGCGGCGGTGGCGGCGGCCGCGCTGCTGATCGCCGGGGCGGTGGCGGCGCGGGCGGATTCGAACCCGCAGGCCGTGGTGGACAACGCGCGCTACACGCTCGAGAAAATGGTGCGCAATCCCGAGCTCAAGCCGCTTCCGCACCTGCTCAGGAAGGCCCAGGCGGTGCTCATCGTCCCGAGCCTCCTGAAGGCGGGCTTCCTGGTCGGCGGAGAGGGCGGCAGCGGGGTCCTGCTCGCTCGCAACGAGGCGGGCGGCTGGAGCAATCCCGCGTTCTTCACCATCGGATCGGGGAGCTTCGGGCTACAGATCGGATTCCAGGATTCGCAGGTCATCCTCCTGATCATGTCGCGCAGGACCCTGCAGTCGATGCTGGAGGCGAGCGTCAAGCTGGGCGCCGATGCGTCGGTCTCCGCCGGACCTGTCGGGATCGGGTTCGAGGGATCGACCGCGATCAACCTGCGGGCCGACATCTACTCCTACGCGCTCTCGCGCGGCGCGTTCCTCGGCGCCTCGTTCGAGGGCTCGGTCACCGTCGAGGACAAGGACCGCAACAGGGCCTATTACGGCCCGGGCGCCACCGCGCGATCGATCCTGGTGACGCAGCGGCACGCCAACCCGGGGGCGGCGGAACTGCTGCGCGTGCTCGGCGCGTATTAGAGCTCCCCTGTACTTCTGACGACGGTCTTCCCGCGCTCAGAACCCCGCGCTGAGGGCCAGGAAGAACGTACGGCCCCATCCCGCGACGGTGGGACCGTCGATGCTGGTCGGGTTCGCGGTGTCGATCGTGTAACCCGCGTCGGTCACGTTGAACACGCCGCCCGTGATCCGGACCCCGTCCAGCCCGATCGGGTTCGTCCAGTCCACCCTCAAATCGTGGCCGGTCCAGGGATCGAAGCTGCCCGAGCCCTGCGCGTTCTTGAAGCCCGAGCGGTGGCTCGCCGTCCAGACGGCGCGCACGTTGGCGCGTCGTGCGAAAAACCTGGCGCGCATCATGTCCTTCGGACGGACGACACGTGTCTGGACGCCCGCGACCGTACGATCGGTGTCGAACTCGCGCCGCCACGTTCCGTAGGCGCCGAGCCAGCCCCAGGACGTCGCAAACCCGGTCCCGAAACGGGCGGTAATGCCCTTGGTTTCCTCATTGACGACATTGGCAAGCCTGTCGTGGATCGAAAGGTCGCCCTCCCACCGGATGCAGTTGGAAGTCATGCCCTCCGCGCACTCCGGCAGGTTGCGAACCGCCCAATCGGCGGCTTGGTTTCCCGGTCTCCCGGTACGCGCCTCCCGAAACCACTCCACGCTGAAGCGGTAGGGCGCCTTGTCGAACGCGGCCTCCACGGCGAGCCGGTTGGCGGTCACCGGTTCCAGATCGGGGTTGCCTTCCGTATTCCGCTCGACCTGCAGCCCGTTTATCTCCGGGCACGTGCGGGGTGCCGCGCCGGGCCCGGGATCGCACTCGATATAGGGCCAGCTCTGGGTGGCGGTGCTGTGGAGAGCGTGCAGCGAGGGAGGAAGCTCCCCTTCGCTCCAGGAACTCCGCACGGCCACCGTGTCGATAGGCCGGTATTCCGCCCCGGCGCGCCAGGACCGCAGTGTGCCCACGTCGTCGTAGTCGTCCGCGCGGCCCGCGAACCGCAGATCGAGCCGCTCGGTCACCGGCAAGAGCGTTTCGGCGAACGCTCCCATGGATTCGCGCTCCCCGGCGAAGCTCGCGCCCCCCGCACCGAGGACCTCCGAAACGCCGTGCGCCACGCCGTCGCGGTCGACGAACCGAAGCAGGCTGTGCGCGTCCGACTGGCTTAGCTCGACGCCCGCGGTCCATGCCGCCTTTCGCCCGCCGATCGAGAAGCCCGATCCCTCCAGTGCCGCGCGAAGGCTGCGGCTCTCGGCGCGGGCGTCGGTTTCGTGCCGCAGGCTGCTGGCAACGATCGCCTGCCGGTGCCGGGGCGTTTGGGAAAAGGGATTCCTGAGGTCGTAATTGCCGGCCAGAATCTGCTCGGCCGCCTTGCCTCCATGAACGAAGGTATTGCCCTCTACGGTCGCGTCCTGCCGGAAGAGGTTCAGTTTGGCGTCGTAACCGAGCCACGACGTCAGCCGGCCCTCGACGCCCACGACGACGTCGTATGCTTCGCTTTCCGTCCGCCAATGCCGGTTGCCGTGGCCCACGAATCGGTGAATGGCGAAGAAGGCGTCGTTGTCGTCGGCGGTGTCCGGGCCTCCCGCCTCATTGATCGCGTCGCGCAGCGCCGCGTCGGGAACGAATCTGAACCCCCCCACGGACGGAGCGTAAAGAAAGTCCGTGTCGTACCGGGAAAGGTTCGCCACGATACCCATCTCGGCGCTTTCGCCGAGCGGGTGCCTTGCGTTCACCAGGAGATTCTGCTGCTCGACCTTGAGGGTCTCCCACATGATGCGGCTGTAATTGAAGCCGCAGCCCTTGTCTCCCTCGGGCACGGGCGGGCCGGGCGGGTCGGACAACGGTCCGGTATAGCCCTTTGCCGGATCGCAGTCGCCCAGCGCGACCGACCGAAAACCGGCAAGATTCCCCTCATCGTCGAGTTTCACGATCCGCACCGTGTTGCCGCCCAGGCTGATGTTCGATGCGTCGGCGAACGAGCCGCCCGGCTGCCATTTCCCGCGGCTGTAGTCCCGTTCGTCGGAACCGATGGGCAGGCGCCTGAAGGAGTCCGCCGTCACGGTCAGGTGCCCCTGGCCGACTTTCCCGCCCCACGAGACGTTGCCCTGCCAACCGTCGCCGCCCTTCCGGCTCGGCAGACGCGCGAGCGCGCGCAGAGCCACGCCGTCCCAATCCTCCCTGAGCACGACGTTGAGGGCGTTGCGGACGGTGCTGCCGCCGAACGTGCCGAGGCTCTCGCCGCCCAGCAATTCGATGCGCTCCATGGCGGCAAGCGGCAAAGAGTCGAGGTCGCTCGCCGTCGAGGCGTAGGGCGTGCCGTTCACCAGCACGGGCAGCGCCTGACCGCCGGTCAGCAAATAGCGGATGATCCCGGTGTCCAGCAGCTCCTGAAGGTTCTGGGAGCCGGACCCCTCGAGCAGGTCCCGCTCGAACTTGACGATGACCCGCGGCGCCGGAGCGAGAGAACCGGCGTTGGCCGGGGCGGCCGCAATCAGGGCGATCAGCGAAATCAGGGCGAGCCCGGTCCACAGGCGCGTCATGGGCGTATCCTCTCCTGGGGCGCTAATGAGATGGCGAAAGCGCTTGTGACCCCGAGTACCTTTTGAATCGTTCCGGCATCTTGCGCGATCAAATGGAGATGCACCCGGGCGAAGCTATAGAAGCGAGTTGCGTTGTTCCAATATTTTCTATTTGGGAACGTAGCCCATGCACATTGGCTGGAATACTTGGTAGAGAAAATGGCGAGCTCACGAAATGGCGCGAAAGGGTAACGACATCGGGGCGCCGGAGGCCGCGCGGCTGCAATATCAGCTAAGGGTCGTGCTGGAGGACGGGGCGGCGGAACGCGCGCGCGGCGGCGGCGAAGACCCGGCGCTCGGACCGCTCCATGACATCCTCGCCCGGCACGGCGCGACGCTGGTATGCCAGTACGACGCCTTCGCCGGCTATTGCGCGGAAGCCGAGCGCGACGGGATCGACGGCTACCCGCTCTACGCCTGGACCCGGGCGACGATCGAGGATCCCGCCAAGAGGGCGAAATACGTCAGGTCCTTCTCGCTCCATGTCGCCGGCGAAGAGGTCTATGACGGCGACAAGGCGGACGCGCTGGAGAGGGAGCTCCGGCCGCTGGTCGGCGGACCGGTCGTGAAGACGCTCGCCAGGCACGACACGAACCCCGCCAACAACCCGCAGATGCCGGAGCGGTACCGCTCTTGAGCCCCGCCGCGGGAACCGCCTAACGCCGGTCCGAAATCAGCAGGTAGCCGCGGTTCTCGACGGTATCGAAGGTGCGCATCGCGGCGATCAGGTCGCGGGCCTTCACCCACACCCAGGACGCGCGGTTGGGGTTGACGTCCATGACAAGGAAGGAATCGCTCGCCGCGTCGTAGGCGCCGAGCGGCGAGATGTGGCCGCCGCCGGGCTGGCCGAGCGACTTGCGCGCGTAGTTGACCAGCACGTAGTCGTCGCGGGTGGCGAGGTTCCGGGCGATCTCGCGGCGGATCGTCGCGGCGTCTGCGGTCTCGTCGACCACCCGCACCGCCACGTCGAGCCCGTGCGCGCCGAGCACCCGGGCGAGCTGGCGAAGCTGCAACCCGTAATCGCGCACCGGCCTGCCGCCGATATCGATCGGCTTGCCGAGCACCTCGATCCGCGACTTGGTGCGTTCGGTGAGCACGTTGCCCGGCGTGTACTTGCCGAAGAACGGGTTGTAGCCCTTCGGCAGCCAGGCGCGCTCGTCCTCGGCGATGGACGCCCTGTCCTCGGGGAGACCCTTCTTCCTGCCCAGCCTGAGCGCGTTGAGGACGATCGCCGACGACACCGGGCCGCAGAAGATGCTGTTGTCCTGGCTGATGAAGTTATTGCTGAGGCGGAAAAAGTCCGTCTTGTGGGCGGAGCGGGCGAGCCGCCGCTCGCTTTCCGCCGAATCCCAGCCCACGAGCGCGATCTCGTTGGCGTGGCCGGCGGCCGGAAGCGCCGCCAGCAGTACGAGAAACGCGGTTATCCGTTTCATGGTGCGTCTCCCTCGGCCTCGATCCGCTCGGCCAGCATGCGGCGGAAGGAGAGGCCGGGCCCGTCGACGTTGATGTCGATGGAGAAGGCGTCCGGGCGGCGGTCGATGTTCGCCTGCTGGGCGGCGAGGATGGCGATGTCTTCCCCGAAGACGCGGCGGAAATCGACCCGGAAGCTCTCGTCGACCGCGGGGTCGTCGAGCGCGAAGCTCCTGGCGTGCGCGTAGAAGTAATGGGTGGTGGTCTCCGTCTCGGGCGTGATCGCGTTGAGGTTGAAGAACTCGACCTTGGTGCCATCCGGCGCATCGGCCCCGCCGGCGCCGGGCGGCGCGCATCCGGCATGGACCGTGTTGTAGGCCGGCAGCGTCGAGACCGCGACCTGCCAGCGATCGACATTGCCGGCGAACCCGCCCATCCGGCCGTAGAGCGGCGGCGGCGGCGAATCCTCCACCATGCGCGACATGCGGACAAAATCCTCGCCGCGTTCGGTCAGGATCGGGAAGTCGGCGACGTTGTCGGTGCCGATCGAGCCCGCGTGTACGTACGCCACGTGCGAGAGGTCGAGCAGATTGTCGTTGAGCAGCAGGTAGTTCGCCTCGACATGGAACGGCGCGCCGCCCCGAACCGGCCGCCAGTCCGGATCGTCCATCCATCGCCAGTGGGGCACCAGGGCGGCGTCGGCCGCGTCCGCCTCGCCCATCCATATCCAGACCCAGCCGTAACGCTCGACCAGCGGGTAGCTGCGCACCCGCGCGCCGGGCGGGACCGTCGACTGGCCCGGCACGGCGACGCAGCGCCCGTCGGCGTCGAAGCGGAGCCCGTGATAGCCGCACTGGAGGGTTTCGCCCTCGACCCGGCCCATCGAGAGCGGGAGCGCGCGGTGGCAGCAACGGTCCTCGAGCGCGGCGGGCCGCCCGTCCCGGGTGCGGAACAACACCACCGGCTCGCCCAGGATCGTGCGCCCGAGCGGGGTCTCCGTAACCTCGTCGTCCCAAGCGGCGGCGTACCAGCAGTTCCTCAGGAACATCGCCCTACCCTTCCTTCAGCCGGACGACCCTGTCCACCGTCTCGTCATGCCCGGATTTGTTCCACTGCTGTCCGGTTTAATTTTTGCGAGCAGGGCGAACAGCCCGAGTACGAGCGGGTTGCCGGTGGATTGCGCGGGTGGAGGCTCGGATTTCGGCATGCCCGCCTCTCCCAGCGCCGTCCCCGGTCTCGCCCAGCCTTCCCCGCCGTCATGCCCGGACTTGTTCCGGGCATCCACGCCTTGCGGCATCGCGGTGCGAACCGGGAGCGGGCGAGGCGGCGGCGGGACGTGGATGCCCGGAACAAGTCCGGGCATGACGGAGGGAGGGGTGCCCACATGCGCCCTACCCCTCCGCCAGACGGGGGAACAGGCGGCGTGCGTTCCCGTGCTCCATCATCGCGCGCGCCGCCTCGTCGAAGCCTTCATAGGCGTCGGTCCCCGCGGTCTCGGCTTCCGCGACCTCGTCGGGGATGTAGGGATAGTCGGTGCCGAACAGAATCCGGTCGGGCCCGGCGAGGTCCCGCAGCGCGCGCAGCACCGTCGCATCGCCCGATAGCGCGGTGTCGTAGTAGAGCCGCCCGAGATAGGCGCGCGCGCCGTCCGGGTAGTTCTCGCGGAACCGGGTGAGGCCGTCGAAGATCGCGATCCGGTGGGCGAGCGCGGGCAGCGCGCCGCCGGCGTGGGACAGGATGAAGCGGATGTCCGGCATCTCCGCCAGAACCCCGTTGAACAAGAGGCTCGCCGCCGCCCGCGCGGTCTCGCAGGGGTAGTCGACGATGGGGCGCGGCACGACATAGCCGCGCTCGGCGCTCGCCGCCGGATAGGTCGGATGGATCAGGACGACGGCGGACCGCCGGTCGAGCTCGCGGTAGATCTCGCGGAAATCGGGGTGGCCGGCCGGGCGGTCGTCGTTCCGCGTCAGGTGCATGAACCCGTCGAGCCCCATGTCCGCCGCGCGCGCGATCTCGGCCAGGCAGTCGTCGACGTCCGGGAAGGGCAGCGCGGCGAAGGCGCCGAAGCGGGGCGCGTGGCGGGCGACGAGGTCGGCGAGGTAGTCGTTGCAGCGCCGCGCGAGGTCCCGGCACGCCGCCCGGTCGCCGTAGAAGATCCCGGGCGCCGAGAACGACAGGATCGAAATCGCGATCCCGAGCCGGTCCATCAGCGCGAGCGATACCTCCGGCGACCAGTCGGGGAACGGCCGGTAGGCGGTGCTGGGATACCCCCCCGCCGTCTGCGCCTCGCGGAAGAATTCCGGCAGCACATGGTGGTGGACGTCGATGCGGTTCTGTCTCATGGCAAGGCGGGGTCCGGGGTTGCGCGGGGTGAACGCGCGACTATAGCGCGGCGGCGCCACGGATCGCGACGATCATCGCCGCCGGTCCAGGATCAGGTTGCCCTGCCGGGTGCGCGCTCGTTCTCGGTAGCCGCGGTCGGCGGCGCGGCCCAGCCAGTCGGTTTCCCAAGCGCCGCTCCAGAGCCGTTCGGCGACGATCAGCCGCGGCAGCAACCGCTCGGGCGCGTCCCGCAGGAAGGGTTCGAGAACGCGGTCCTCGAACCCCTCGACATCGACCTTGAGGGCGTCGATCCGGTCCAGTTTCTCGGCCCCGGCGATGTCCAGCAGGGTCCGGATTTCGACGTCGATCGAGCCTTCGTCCGAAACCCGGGTCTCCCCCAGATTCCGGTCGCCTTCCAGCAGCTTGCCGTTGCCGGGGCGTTCGCCGACGGCGCAGCCCAGAATTCGGATCGGGCAGGCGGAATTGAGCCCGGCGTTGTAGGCGAGCCGGCGCCGCATTTCGGGATGGGGTTCGATCGCGATCGTCCGCCCCTCTCCCCCAACCGCCCGGGCGAACCTCAGCGCGTAAAACCCGCAATTCGCGCCGATGTCGACGAACGTGAAGCCGGGTTCCGCCAGATCGGTTATCGACTTTATTTCCACCGGCTCGAACGCGTCCGGGCGCAGCAGCAGGCGCGAGTCCGCCACGTTGCCGCGCCGATAGAGCCGCCAGCGCAGGCCGAACCGCTCGACGTCGACGATGTCCCGCGTGCGGGAGGAACAGAGCCGCTCAAGCCAGCGCAGCCTGCCGAACAGCCGGCGGCCCGCCCAGCCGGCCTTGTAGATTTCGTTCATCGCGGCGTGAACCCGCCGGCGGACGGGGCCGGGAGCGTAGCGTCCGAACGCGCTGGTATCGTCGACCGGGACGGCCATTTCGGATATCCTCGGAATTCTCCCGCGCTCCGCCGCGTCGCCCGTCGGGCAAGGGCGTTTCCCGATCGGGTTTGGGGATCGCCCGCCGCGAGGTCGCGAGGTTTTGGTAGTGCGGGCGGCGCGGAGGGTCAATGTCGGCGGGTGAGGGTCGGCTCCATGCGGCGGCGCTCGGTCGGGCGAACGCAAACGGCGGAACGGGAAAGCCGGACGTGAAGATCGTCGTCATCAGCCTGGAGCGGGCCGCCGAGCGGCGCCGGCGGATCGTCTCCGACCTGCGGGCGCTCGGACTGGATTTCGAGCTGCGCGACGCGGTGGACGGGCGCAACGTCCCGCCCGACTGCGAAGCCCTGATCGACCGCGCGGGATCGCGCCGCGACGGCCGCCCCATCCGCATGGGCTCCATCGCCAACTGGCTCAGCCAGCGGCAGGCTTTCCTCGACATGGTGGAGAACGGGCCGGAGATCATGGCCGTTCTCGAGGACGACGTGGAATTCGCGCCGGAATTTCCCTCCGTGCTCGACGCGCTGGAGCATGCGGGCGAGCCCTTTGGCATCGTTTTTCTCCATCACGGGCCGCGGCGTCCGTTCGTCCCGCACGCGCGGCTGGAGACGGGCCACCGGCTGGGCTGGGTGCGGTGGTCGCATTTCGGCTCCCAGGGCTACGTCATCACCCGGGACGCGGCCCGCCGGTTCCTGGAGAAGAACCCCCTGGTCCGGACCGGCATCGATCGCGCGCTCGCGCGATACTGGCATCACGGGTTGACGACCTACAGCCTCCGCCCCGCCGTGGTGCGTCAACGGGAGGAATTCAAGGGAAGCGCCTCCCTGATCCGCCAAGCCCCGATAACCGAATGGTCCGACCCGCTGCAAGGGGCCCGCCGGGGGTGGTTCTATGCCAAGGAGGGCGTGCGCAAGAGGATCGCTTTCGCGGGAATCGTTTGTCGGGCGCAGGGGCCGTTGAGGGGGGCGTTGCAACTGGTGAGACCACGGGGGAGTTTTCGGTAAGTCGCTCTACACGACCGAATACGCCGAGTCGGCAATTGCTTCCGACCTATAGCCAAGCACACAGGTTGTGGGTGATGGTTCTGCCGGTCGGCATGCTTAAGTTTCTCGCATTGACAGTACTCCGAAGGCATGTGTGATACCATAAGAAATTCCGTTCGGCTGATTTTGTATTGCTATGTTGATCGACTGCCCCCGACTATTAACTCTTCCGACGGGAGGTAATCATACGGAATAGTCACCTTAAACGCACTCATTCCCGGGTCGGAAGAATAAGGTGTAACTTGACGGCAGGCAAAGGCGATTACCGATTGCGATCACTGACTGCCACGAGCCACCGACTCCGAAGTAGAACGGCATACTGTAGATTTTTTCTATTTCAAATCCCGCCGACTCGATCTTTTCAATCCATACGGTTAACCCAAACGCGATGAACTCCTTCCAGTTCGTACGCTCTACACCATGAATTCGCGGTCTGCGGAGTCTGACCACGCGGTACAGCGTGTTGAACAGCTTCCAATGTCGAGACGGCATACTATGAATGGCGAGTCCAGTTGGTTTTAGCACCCGACGCATCTCGCTAACCGGCTTTATTCTTGATGGTCAGGTGAGATAGTGGCGAGCGTGACGTAACC
>JAPPHW010000196.1 GCA_028820945.1 Defluviicoccus sp. | reverse complement strand
ACCGCCGGCATCACGATCACATAGGACCAGAGACCGATGCTCCCGATCGTCGCCATGACCAGGGTCACGGCGAGACGGAACAGGGCATAGCGCGAATCGACAACCGCGCTGGCTCGTTCATCAGGGAATGAAGGCATATTATTAAATTAATATAATAGTTTATAATATGTTCTTAATTAAGTACTGCAGAATTTGGGCGCAGCTTCGTCGATATCCGAACTTCCTGGTGGAGAGTTCGGTGCACAGGGCATTTGTCAGCTATTTCCAATCGCTTGTCGCGCTGTTCCCGATCCAGTGGGCCAACGAGTTCGATCTCGCGTACGAAGGAGTCGATCCGGCCGTCCCGGGTTTCGCATTCGGCGCAGTCCGAGGCGTGGATCTTCTTCTGACGCACCGTCACCGTGGCGCGTTCGAGCGGCCATTTCTTGCGCTCGGCGTACATCCGGAGCGTCATCGTCGTACACGTCCCGAGCGCGGAAGACAAAAGCTGGTAGGGCGTGAGACCCCGGTCCAGACCGCCGACCGATACCGGTTCGTCCGCGGTCAAGCGGTGCTCGCCCACGGCAATATCCTGGCCGAACGGCCCGATCCCGTTCTCCGCGACGACCACGGCTTCCGCCTCGGGAACGGCGGCGGGAGCGCGCGCGGGCGGAAGGAACCGGCTCGCCCACGCGGCCACCACCTCCGCCGCATAAACCGCGTCCTCGCGTCGCGTCAGCAGGTGGTCCGCGCTGTCGAGCGAGACGAAGCTCTTCGGGTGTTTGGCGGCCTGGAATATCTCCGCCGCGTTGTCGATGCCGACCGTGCGGTCGAACGGCGCGTGCATCACGAGCAGCGCCTTGCGGAGCGCGGCCACCCGGTCCCGCAGGCGCTGTCCGGCGATGTCGTCGAGGAACTGCTTGTGGATGCGGAACGGGCGTCCGGCGATGGTCACGTCGGCCTCTCCGTCCCGTTCGATCTTTTCGATGTCGTCGGCGAACAGGTGGGAAACGTGGGACGGATCGCTCGGCGCGCCGACGGTGACGACGCCGACCGCTTCCTCGATAGAATCGGCGGCGGCCAGCACGGCGGCACCGCCGAGGCTGTGCCCGATCAGGATCGACGGCGCTTCGTGTTCGGCGCGCAGCCAGTCCGCCGCGGCGATCAGGTCGTCGACATTGGAGCTGAAATCGGTGTTGGCGAAGTCGCCGCCGCTCGCGCCGAGCCCTGTGAAGTCGAAGCGAAGCGTCGCGATGCCGTTGGACGCCAGCGCCGCCGCGATGCGGGACGCCGCGAAAATGTCCTTGGAGCAGGTGAAGCAGTGCGCGAACAGCGCATAGGCGCGGATCTCGCCCGCCGGGCGTTCGAGCCGCGCGGCGAGCGTGTCGCCGCCCGCACCCTTGAAGGTGGCTTTCTCGGATTTCATCGCCAGCCTCTCACCGATGGACGCGGAACTTACCATTCGCCGCGCGCGCCGCCACCCGCGCTTGGCCGTTTCGAGCCGATGTGTTCAGATCGCGCGGCCGCCGCGCCGCAACCCGGGAGAATTGCCGTGTCGCTTGGTTCCGCACCCCTGTCGCATCTCGCCGCCGACCTTTCGTCGGGTGCGACGACGAGCCGCGAGCTCGTGGAGCAGGCGCTGGCGGCCATCGAGGCGCCCGATGGCGAAGGTTCGCGGACGTTTCTTTCCTGCAACGCGGATCGCGCGCGGGTAGAGGCCGAAGCCAGCGACGCGCTGCGAAAGGCGAGCGTGGTCCCCTCGCCGCTGGCCGGGCTGCCGATTTCGATGAAAGACCTGTTCGACGTCGCGGGAGAAGTCACCACGGCGGCCTCGCCCACGCTTGCCGACGACGCACCCGCCGTCAGGGATTCGACCGTCGTGGCCCGGCTGCGCGCGGCGGGGGCGATCGTGCTCGGCCGCACGAACCTGACCGAATTCGCCTATTCGGGGATCGGGATCAACCCCCACTTCGGCACGCCCGGGAACCCGTGGGACCGGACGCGCGGGAGGATACCGGGAGGATCGTCCTCCGGCGCCGCGGTCTCCGTCACGGACGGCATGGCGGCCGCCGCCATTGGGAGCGACACCGGCGGTTCGGTCCGCATCCCGGCGGCGCTCTGCGGCGTGACGGGACTGAAGACCACCACCGGGCGGATTCCGCTCGACGGCGTGTTCCCGCTGTCGAACACGCTGGATTCGGCGGGGCCGCTGGCGCCTACGGTCGCCTGCTGCGCGCTGCTCGACGCGGCGATGTCCGGCGGCGACATGTGGGCCGAGCCGGTGCCGCTGCCCATCGAAGGGCTGCGCTTCGGCGTCCCGACAACGATCGTCCAGGACGGTATGGACGACACGGTGAGCCGTGCGTTCCAGGCAGCCCTTGACCGTCTCTCCGCCGCCGGCGCGCTGTTGCGGGACATCGCCTTCGACCCGTTCGCCGACATTCTCGAAGTCAGCGCGGCGGGCGGCATTCTCGGGGCCGAGGCCTACGCGCTCCACCGCGACCGGCTGGCCGCCAAGGGGAACATGGTCGATCCGAGGGTTCGGACGCGGATCGAGCGGGGCGCCAAGATCTCCGGCGCGGACCTTCTGGACGTCATCCGGGCGCGCGCCGATATCCAGGCCCGCGCGGACGCGATCGGCGCCGATTACGACGCCCTGCTGATGCCGACGGTCGCCATCGTCGCGCCGCCGATCGACGACATCGTGGCGAGCGACGAGCTCTACGCGGAGATGAACCCGTTCATCCTCCGCAACACGACGTTCGGCAATTTCCTCGACCGCTGCGCGCTATCGATCCCGATCCACGAGCCCGGCGAGGCGCCGGTGGGCCTGATGATCGTCGACGGTACCGGGGCGGACGCCCACCTGATCCGTGTCGGGCTTGCGATCGAGAAGATAGTGAGGGCACTCTCAGGATATTGAGTCCTGTGGCTACGAATCCCTTTCCTTCTTGGAACCGATTCTCAATCCGCCAACCAATTGGAAGGTGCATCGATGACGACACACGCTTTGGGTTCCGCGTGCCGCGCCGTGTCTCAGTTTTGGGACACGGTCGTCGAAGAGTTTTTGGCCGACGGCAGGATTCCGGAGTCTGTGGAACCTTGGGCCTCGTCGTATCAGGGCAAAGGCAAGGGTGTCGTTGATCGGGATGCTTTACCCGAACTTTTTCTCGGACCGTTGACGAAGCCGCGAGCTGTGTTTCTCGCCCTCAATCCCGGAAAACCTGATCCACGCTTTCACCACCGAGGCGGCATCTTTGTCCATGAGATTCGTGAAAAAGGCTCTTACTCGGCGTGGGCGGCATCCTGGCCGTATCTCAGGGACCCATGGGTCAGCAAGAATGGTCGGAACAGTCACCATAGGAGGCGCCTCCGATTCCTACGTGACTGGATTGACAATCCAGAACTGCCCTGTAGCGCGATGGTCTCTTTCGAGCTTTACCCTTGGCATAGCCATGGCATCACCGCACCGATAGGAGGTGGAGCTGCACGAGAATTTATCCAAGAGCACGTCTGGGAACCTGTAAAAGAACTCGGCGTCCCTATTTTTGCATTCGGTGCTCCATGGTTTTCGATCCTCAAAAGAATTCCTGAACTAAAGGTCGTCAGGTGCCTGGGAAACGGTGGGATAGGCTACGGGAGTAGCGCCAAGACCCGGAGTGTTATTGTTTTGCAAGGTGGCGGGCTTACCGTGATTGCCGAGAAGCACAGCGGGAGCGCGGGTCCGCCAAGCCGTGACGAAACGATGCGGTTGCGGGAAGCACTCGACGACTTTTGTCGCTAAATGCGGTCATTTTCTGCGGATGCGTTAGACGGCTCTGTTCTCGTTGGAACCACTTCCTCCGCTCTCCTTCGTTATGATCGACCAGGGAGAAACGGTAACGACGCTTCAATGTGAAACGGATAGACTCTGGCCGCCGATCTTGTGCCGTAGAAGAGCCAAGATTGTCACCCCGGACTTGTTCCGGGGTCCAGGGAGACCACGCGATTACGGTGCCTGTTGCTCTGGACCCCGGAACAAGTCCGGGGTGACTTAAAGGCATAGGATACGGTGAGGCAACGCCCAACAAGTCCGTCAGAAAATCCGGAAATACTCGCGCTGTTCCCAGTCCGTCACATCCGAGAGATAGCGCGCGATCTCTGCTTCCTTGATCATGCAGATATAGTCGATGAAGGGTTCGCCGAACGCGGCACGGAACGCCTCGTCCTTGCGTAGCGCCGCGACCGCTTCGATCAGGCTCGCGGGAAGGGCCGGCGCCTCGGCATCGTACGGCGTCTCGGTCGCCTCGCCCGGGTCGATCTGCCGGTCGATCCCGTCGAGGCCGGAGACGATCTGCGACGCGAGATAGAGGTACGGGTTGGCGGCGGGCTCGCCGGCGCGGTTCTCGATCCGCGTTCCGGGCTCCCCCGCCCCGCCGATAATCCGGAGCATCGCGCCCCGATTGTCGCGTGCCCAGGCGGCCCGGTCGGGCGCGAGGGAGAACGCCTTGAATCGCTTGTAGCCGTTGATCGTCGGCGTCGTGAACACCGACGCGGCGCTCGCGTGCTTCAGGATACCGGCGGCGAAGCTGCGCCCGAGCGCCGACAGGAGCGCGCCCTCGCCGTCTTCTTCCTCGGGCATGAAGAGCGGGCGGCCGGTCCCGCGGTCGCGCAGCGACTGGTGGAGATGCCAGCCGCTCGCGAACACGTTCTCGATCTGCGGCCGGCACATGAAGGTCGCGTGGTAGCCGTGCCGCGCGCAGATCTGCTTCACGGCGTTGCGGAACAGGATCACGGTGTCGGCCGATTCCAGCCCCGTACCCGGCTGGAAGGTGACCTCGACCTGGCTCGGCCCGAACTCGACCTCGAGAGAACGCAGCGGCAGGCCCAACGCCGTCAGGTCGCGCCGCAGCACCGCGAAGACCGGATCGAGCTCGTCGAGCCGGATTTCGGTCAGATACTGGTAGCCGTGGGTGAGAAGCGACACCTCCGGCGGCGCGGCGGGCTGGCCGGCCCCTTCGGCCTCCATGCGCGGGTCTTCCAGGCGGAAGATATGGAACTCGACCTCGACTCCGGTGACGTAGTCGTAGCCGCGCTCGGCCAGCCGGGCGAGCGAGGCGCGGCACACGTCCCGGGTCGAGAATGGGATCGCCCTGCCGTCCGGCCAGCGGATGTCGCACAGCACCCACCCGGTCCCGGGCGCCCAGGGCAGGACACGAAAGGTCGTTGGATCTGCGACCATCAGGAAGTCCGCCGCGCCGGTGAGCTCCGGCATGCCGATTCCCGCGCCGGAACGGAACACGGGTGGAACCGTCTTGTGGGCGGTGTCCTTGACGAGAAGCGTGGAGGTCATCGAAACGCCTCCAGCGAGCGCTCCCGCCACCTCATCCGCCATCACCGCCTTGCCGCGCAGGATCCCGTGCTGGTCCGGGAACGAGAAGCGGACGGCCTCGATCCCGTCCGCCTCGATGCGCCTCAGCATGTCCGCCGCGGCTTCGCGATCCGAGTCGTCCCAGAGCCCGTGGCGTTCGACGAAGCCCGCCCGGCCGCTCGATCCCGTCACGGCGCCGCCCAGCCCGACCGCGCTCGGCGCTCGGCATCGTAGCGGCGCCAGGTCTCGTCCCATTCTCCGCGCGGCGCGACGGTATCGACGGCAAGCGGCGCCTCGTCCGATCCGTTCGGCGCCATCGGAGCCGCGGCGCCCTTGCCGACCGCCTCGATGGCGGCGGTCAGCAGTCTGCGGTAATGGATGATCGCCCGGTCGGAAGTCCCGAGATGCTCCGCGGTACGGTCGTGGACCGGTCCCGGCGACTCCACCGCCCACTGGTCGTGCACGTTGATGTCGTCGCCCATGCCGGTGAATGTCAGGCGGTCCTGTTCCGAGGCGTCGAAGCCGTAGTCGTTTTCCTTGTTCAGCCGCGGCCTGTAGTCGGGCAGCGTGTAGAGCTTGAGCCGCTGGTCGCGCATCGCCTTCTTGTCCAGCGCCTCGCCGTAGCTCGTGAACATCGCGTACCACCAGCAATGCGTGTCGTCGATCGGCACGTGCCACTGGCTGATGATCATGTCGTTGCCGAGCGGGATGACGATGGCGTTCGGGAACAGGAGATTGGTGATGCGCACGTGCTTGCTGGCCGCGTCGAGATTGCGGAGCGCGGTCAGCCGCATGCCGTAGCCGGTGTCCTCGATACGGATCTCGGGACAGGGAAACTCGCGCATGATCCAGGTGAGCGGATAGGACGCGCCCTCGACCCGGTCGCGGAACTGGAGGCCGTAGCCTTCCCCGGGATCCTCGTCCTCGAAGAAGCGGTGCAGGAACGACCCGTGCGCCGGGTCGATCCCGACTTCGAGCGCCTGCAGCCAGTTGCACTCGAGATAGCCCTTGAAGGCGAAGGTGTAGGCGTCGGGCGCGGCGAAGCAGTCGAAATCGGGCAGCGGCGGCGGCTCGCCCGGCCCGAGCCAGGCGAACACGACCCCATTGCGCTCGACGCAAGGGTATCCCGGCATCCTGATCTTGGCGTGGAAGTTGCTGCCGGGCGGCTCCGCCGGCTGTTCCAGGCACCTTCCCCTGCCGTCGAACAGCCAGCCGTGGAACGGGCAGCGTATCCCGCCGTCCTCCAGCCGGCCGAAGCGCAAATCCGCGCCGCGGTGGGGACAGCGCCGCGCGGTCAGCCGGAGCCCGCCTTCGTCGGCCCGGAACAGCACGAGGTCCTCGCCCATGAGACGGACCGGAACGAGCGGCCGCTCCTCCGCCAGCTCCTCGACGAGCGCGGCCGGCTGCCAGTATCGGCGCATCAGCGCACCGCCCGGCGTGCCGGTTCCCGTTTCCGTTACCAGCGCGTTCTGTTCGGCGCTCAACATCGCGCGGTTTTACCACAGGGCGGGCCGGGGGGCAGTCTTCTCTCGCCGCCCGCCGCCCGCTATACCAGCGCGCGATCCGCCTCAGGGAGCGAAGGGGAAGACATGCGCGCCGTCGTCATCAAGGACACGTCCAACCGCAGCGTGGGAATCGAGAAGGTGCTGGACCCGTCGCCGGGGGACGACGAGGTGGTCGTCGACGTCAAGGTCTGCGGCATCAACTTCACCGACCTGCTCTCGCTCGACGGCAAGTACCAGAACAACCCCCCTGCCCCGTTCACGCCGGGCAAGGACGCGGCCGGAGTCGTCTCGGCGGTCGGCGCCGGCGTCGCCGGGCTCAAGGAGGGCGACCGGGTGATCGCTCATGTGGTGTATGGCGGGCTCGCCGAGAAGGTCGCCTGCCCGGAGGCGCTATGTTTTCCGCTGCCCGACGGGGTCGCCTTCGATGCCGCGGCCGCGATGGGGCTCGCCTACCAGACCGCGTACCACGCGCTGACGACCCGGGGAAGGCTTCAGGAGGGCGAGATCGTCCTGATCAACGGCGCGTCCGGCGGCGTGGGCATGGCCGCCGTCAACCTCGCCAAGCCGCTCGGCGCCGGCACGGTGCTGGCGGGGCTCTCCTCCCTCGGCAAGTCGGATGCGGTGCGCGCGGCCGGCGCCGATGCCGTAATCGACCTTACCGCCGACAACCTTCGCGAATCGCTGCGCGCGCAGGTCCGCGAGGCGACCGGCGGGCGGCCGGTCGATCTCGCCTTCGATCTCGTCGGCGGCGAGGCGTTCGAGGCGGCGATCCGCGCGATCGGCGACGAGGGCCGCGCGGTGGTCGCGGGCTTCACCTCCGGCACGATCCCCCAGTTGCGCACCAACTACCTGCTGCTGAAGAACATCGGCGTGCTGGGCATGACCATCAACAGCTACATCCACCGGCGCTCGCCCAAACTCGCCGAAGCGCAGTCGACCCTGTTCGATCTGCTGCTCGCCGGCAGGATCGACCCCAACATCATGGCCCGCTACCCGTTCGAGCGATACATGGACGCGATCAAGCTGCTCGAGGACCGGAAGATCGTCGGCAAGGCCGTGCTGACGATCGATACCTGAGGAACGGCGCGATGACCGACCCCTGCCCCGGTCCGCTGCCGCCCTCCCCGCCCCGGCTGAAAGCGCCGCCCGGCACCTGCGACACGCACATGCACGTGCTGGGTCCCTTCGACAGGTATCCGCTGGCCGAGAACAGAAGCTACACCTGCCCGCCGTCCACGGCCGAAGACTACGAGGACCTGAAAAGCGCGCTCGGAATCCACCGTTGCGTGGTGGTCCACGGCAGCGCCAACGGCGCTCAGCTCGACGTGACCACCGACGCGCTCGCGCGCTGGGGCGACAAGGCGCGCGGCGTGGGCGTGGTGGACGCCGACGTGACGGAAGAGCAAATCGCCGAGATGGATAAGGCGGGATACCGTGCCGTCCGTCTGACCACGTTCCTGCGCGGCGGCCTTACCTTCGACCACCTCGAATCGATCGCCGAACGGATCGCGCCGTTCGGATGGCATGTCCAGGTCTTCACCTCGCACGCGGGCGAGTTCGCGGAGACCGCGCCGCGCCTCGCCAGGCTGCCGATCGACGTGGTTGTCGATCACATGGGACACGCCCGGCCCGGCGACGGCCTCGACCATCCGGGCTTCCGAGCGCTGCAGGACCTGGTCCGCAACGGGCGCTGCTGGGTCAAGCTCTCGGCCGCCTACCGCTTTTCGGAGGAGGCGGCGCCGTGGGCCGATTGCACGCCCTACGCACAAGCGCTGATCGACCTGCGCCCCGACCGGATGCTGTGGGCGACCGACTGGCCGCACGTGATGGTATGGGACTACCCGATGCCGGACACGACCGCGACGCTCGACTGGGCGCTCGAATGGGACGTCGACGAGGCGACGCTCAGGGCGATCCTGGTGGACAACCCGACGGCGCTGTTCTGGAAGAGCTGACCCTCAGCCGGCCTCTTCCGCCTCCCCGGCCTCCGCGATGGCGGCGGCGGCGCGGAGCTCGGCGACGCCGCGGCACAGCGTGATGAGGCGCTCGGTGGGGTCGGCGCCGAGGACCGGCTCCGCGAGCGTGCGCACCTTGTCGTCGAGGTCCGCGTCGGTCATCGGGTTCTCCAGGCTGCCGTAGGCATGCTCGACGAAGGTTTCGAAGACCCGCCCGTCGCGGGTTTCGATCCGCACGCGCGCCTGGTCCCGCTCCAGCCCGTCCTCCGGGTTCGCGTCCACGAGTCCGCGCAGCGCCACCGTTTCCGGCCGGCCGATCGTCTCGTCGGTAAGCTCGGCGACGCCCGCCGCGCCGTGGACGATCCCGGTCGCGCAGACATGCTGGATCGAGAGCCGTGCCTCCAGCGCCGTGGTCGGGTCCGGGTTGTCGGTCAGCATCAGCGCGATCGGATTGACCGCGACCTCGATGCGGGCGATCTCGTCCGCCGTCAGCCCGTGCGCGCGGCGGAGCCTGATGCAGCCGTCGATCGCCGGATGGGCGACGATGCCGGTCGCGAACGGCTTATAGGTATTCTCCAGCGTCTCCCAGCGTTCCCCCAGCCCATCGGTCATCTCGGCCCAGTCGTGCCGGCGCGAGAGAACCTTGGCGAAGCCCGTCTCCGCCTCGATACCGGCATCCGAGCTCACCAGCCCCTCACGCGCGAAAAGCGCCGCCGAGAGGCCGTTCTGCGCCGCGCGCCCGGCGTGGAGGATGCGCGCCATGCCGCCGAACATTTCGCGCAGTCCGGCCGCCTGGGTCGCCGCCGCGCTCAACGCCCAGCGCGTTCCCTGCGCGTCGAGGCCGAGGAGCTTCGAGCACGCGGCGGCCGCGCCGATCACCCCGCAAGTGCCGGTGATGTGCCAGCCGTGCCGGTAGTGGTCGGGCGAGATCCCGTTGCCGATCTTGCAGGCGACCTCGATCCCGATCACCAGCGCGTGGAGGAACGCCGCGCCGGTCACCGGCATGTGCTGCGAGAGCGCGAGGACCGCGGGCGCGATCGGGCTCGCCGGGTGGATCACCGTGCGGAGATGGGTGTCGTCGAAATCGAGCACCGCCCCGCTTGCCCCGTTGAGCAGCGCGGCGGTCAGCGGATCGGTCCGTCGCGCGCTGCCGAGCACGGTGGCCTCCGGATCGCCCGCGAATGGCCCCACCGCGCGCCAGATCGCCCCCAGAGCCTCGTGCGACGCGCCGCCGACGCAACCGCCGACCCAGTTGACCAGCGTGCGCGCGGCTTCCCCGCGGACCGCGGCCGGCAGGTCCTCGAACCGTGCGCCGACGACGAAATCGGCGAGGGTGGCGGTAACGGGCGGACGCAGCATGGGTGGCCTCAGAACTTGTGGAACTCGGCCCATTCGGCCGAGCGGTAGTGGTTTTCCCAGCCGTCGATGTGGACGTCGATCACGCTGGTGACGCCGGCCGCCGCCGCGCGTTCGAGCGCGGGCACGAGGTCGTCCGGGCGTTCGACCTTCTCGCCGCGCGCGCCGTACGCCTCGGCCAGCCTGACCAGGTCGGTCTGGCCGTAGTCGGAGCCGATCTGCCGCCCCCCGTAGACATTCTCCTGGAAGACGCGGAGCGCGCCGTAGCTGCAATCGTTGTAGACCACGACGATCACCGGCAGGTTCTCCCGCACCGAGGTCTCGATCTCCTGCGCGTTCATGCCGAAATCGCCGTCGCCGATCGGCACCACCACCTGGCGTCCCGGCCGGGCGAGCTTGGCGCCGAGCGCGGCGGGGAAGGCCCAGGCCATGGTGCCCGAGCCCGCCGCCCACTGGTACTGGTCGGGATAGCGGATCGGCACGGCGTGGGCGAACTGGGTGTGGAGGCCCGCTCCGATCAGGTACAGCGCGTCGCGGTCGCAAACCTCCTCGATCGCGCGGGTGATCCGCTGCGGCTTGATCGGCACGGCGTCCAGATCGGTGTCGTAGTAGCGCCTGTCCTGGTCCGCCCTGAGTTCCGCCACCCGGGCCTCTCGCGCCTGCCGTGTCGACGGGCCGGCCTCAATGCCGTGCGTTTCGCAATGCGTCAGCAAATCGTCGAGGAATGCGCCGGAGCATGCGTGGATGCCGAGCGCCGCCGCGTATTGCCGTCCGATCTCTATCGGGTCGGTCTCGACCTGAACGATCTTCGCGTCGGCCGGAATCGTCTGCCAGTTGATCGTGTTGACGTTGAGGAAACGGGAGCCGAGGCCCAGCACCAGGTCGGCCTCGCGCATCAGCGCGTTGGCCGTCGAATGGCCGAAATGACCGGCGATGCCGCCCGCCAGCGGATGGTCCTCGGGGATCGTGCCGCGCCCCATCTCGGTGGTGACGACCGGGATCGCGAGACGTTCGGAAAGCGCCTTGAGACGGTCCGATGCGCCGGCCCATTTGACTCCCCTCCCGGCGAGGATCAGGGGATTCCCGGCGTGCCCGATCAAAGCCGCGGCCTCCTCGACCGCCCACGCCTCGGGCCGGGGGGCGTTGGCGACGCGGCCGCAATGGGCGCCGCCCCGGATCGAAAGATCGGAGGATTCGACCTCGACCGGATGGGGCAGCAGGTCCTTGGGGAAGTCGAGATGGACCGGCCCCGGCATGCCCGACTTGGCGGCTTGGAACGCGGTCCGCATCAAGCGCCGCGCGTCCTTCGCCTCGATGAGCCGGTCGTTCCACTTGGTGACCTTGCTCATCACGCCCATGACGTCGAACTCGTGCCACAGGTTCCGGTTGAGCCGGAAGGTGTCGAGATTGGCCGACATGACCAGGAGCGGCACGGCGTCCTTCTGCGCCGACCAGACACCCAGCACGGTGTTGGAGATGCTGGGGCCGACATGGAACAGGCAGCAGCCGATCTTCCCGGTCATCCGCGAATAGCCGTCGGCCATCGCCGTCGCGCCGGTCTCGAAGCGCGCGGTGATGTAGCGAATCTCGTTCTCGCGGTGATAGATGGCGTCGAGGATCGGAAGCACGGTATCGCCCGTCACGCCGAACACGTACTCGATGCCCTCTTCGACCAGGGCGTCGACGATCGCTTCCGCCGCGGTCTCGGTATTCGGACGCCCTGCCATCGCCTGCCCTTTCCGGTCGCTTTCAAGCATATCGCTCCGGCGGGGCCGTTGCACGCAGCGCACCGGAACCGATAATCGGGACCGAACGAGAAGGGGAGAGCGGCTATGGCGGAAGCGGCCCTGCTGGATTCGTGGATCGACGGAAGGGAAGAGCGCCGCGACGACCAGGCGCGTTACGAGCTCGTATCGCCGGTCGACGGCAGCGTTGCGTCCAGGATCGTCGATTCGAACGCCGACCTCGTCGATGAGGCGATCGCGAACGCCCTTGCCGCTTTTCGCGCGCATCGGGCGGTGCCCGCGGCGACGCGCGCGGGATGGCTGAGCGCGGCGGCCGACGAGATCGACGCGGAGAAGGAGGCGATCGTCGCCGCGCTGATTCGCGACATCGGCAAGCCGGTCCGTCCCGCGACCTTCGAGGCGGGGCGGTCGGCCGCCTTCGTGCGCCTCGTCGCGGCGGAGATCGGCGCGCTCCGGGGCGAGACCCTGCCGCTCGACATTTCGGCCCAGGGCGCCGGACGGCACGGCTTCACCAGGCGCGTTCCCTACGGCGTGGTCGGGGCGATCACGCCCTTCAACGCGCCCGCCAACCTGCTGGTGCAGAAGGTCGCCCCGGCGCTCGCGATGGGCAACGCCGTCGTCGTCAAGCCGGCGCCGCAGGGCGTCGAGACCGCGCTGATAATCGCCCGGGCCTTCCAGCGCGCGGGGCTGCCCGACGGGCTGTTCAACATCGTCCCCGGCAACCGGGAAACCGCGCGGGCGCTGGCCGCCCATCCGGACGTCGCTGTCGTCACCTTTACCGGGGGTACCGCGGCGGGGGATGCGCTCGCGCGCGCGGCCGGCGCCAAGAAATTCGTCGCCGAGCTCGGCTCGAACGCCGCCAACATCGTCTGCGCCGACGCCGACCTCGACGACGCGGCGACCCGAATCGCGGGCTCGGCGTTCGAAGCGTCGGGACAGCAATGCATTTCCGCCCAGCGGGTGATCGTGGACCGCGCGGCGCTCGACGGTTTTCTCCCGAAGTTCGTATCCGCGGCGAAGGCGCTCGTCGTTGGCGAAGCGTCGGATGAGGCTACCGCAGTCGGGCCGATGGTCAGCCTCGCCGCCGCCGACCGGGTGCAGGCGATGATCGACGACGCGGTCGAACGCGGCGGAGCGCTGGCGCTGGCGCCCACCCGCAGGGACGCGATCCTCGGCCCGGCGATCGTCGTCGACCCGCCCCGCGAGGCCCGCCTGATGTCGGAAGAGGCGTTCGGCCCGGTCGCCGTCGTGATTCCGGCGGACGGGGTCGAGGACGCGCTCGCCATCGCCAACGATTCGGAGTTCGGCCTGCAGGGCGCCTGCTTCACCCGCGACCTCGCGACCGCCTTCCGGGT
>JAPPHW010000294.1 GCA_028820945.1 Defluviicoccus sp. | reverse complement strand
CGTCTTCGCGCTCGCTCCTGTAGACCAGCCGCATCAGCCCGATCCCGAGCGCGAGACTCGCGATTACGCCGGCCGCCATCGCGAGGAAGCCGACGATTCCGATCGGCGCATCGCCCGCCACCTCCCACATCCAGACCGCGGTGACCGCCGCGGCGAGCAGCAACCCACCGAGCAGGATGGCGAGCAGCAGGGTCCGGTTCATGGGCCGTCCCTCGATGCGCCCCGGATCGAGTCCGGGCCGTATCGAAGGGCGCGCCTCACGCGATCAGCGCGTTGCCGCCGAAGCGTTCGCGCCAGCGGGGCAGCACGTCGGGGTTGAAGACGTTGTCCGGCACCTCGCCCCTGAGCGCGGTCAGCACCGCCTCCGCCGCCCATTCGATGCCCGGTCCGAGCCCGCCTCCGTGATTGTGCGAGATGTTGTGGGGCGACAGCAGCACCTCGTTGCCCATGCGGAGCAGCTTGGACTCGCGGTCCATCGGTTCGTCGAGAAATACGTCGAGCGCCGCGCCGGCGATCTCGCCAGCCTCGATCGCGTCGGCGAGCGCGACCTCGTCCATCGTGCCGCCGCGCGAGGTGTTGACGAAGAGCGCCGTCGGCTTCATCGCCCCGAACTGCTCCGCGCCCATCATGCGGCGCGAGGTGGGGTTGAGCGTCGGGTGCATGGTGACGATGTCGGACTCGCGGAGCAGGGTGTCGAGATCGACCTTCTCCACGCCGTACCGCGCGAACTTCTCCTCCTCGACGAAGGGGTCGCAGACGATGAGGCGCACGTGCCACGGCGTCAGGAGTTCCACCATGCGCCCGCCGATGCGGCCGAAGCCGATTATACCCACGGTGAGCCCGGCATAGCCGTCCTCGTCGCGGCGGCCGAGATAGGTGCCGATCAGCGAATCGTCCTTCCATCCGCCCGCCTTCACGCGAGCGTCCTTCTCCCGGTTGCGCTTGAGCATCGTGAGGATCATCGCCATCGCGCCCTCGGCGACGCCGCCCCAATTGGCCTGGGTAGGCGCGTGGGTCACCACGATGCCGAGATCGGTAGCCGCCTCGACATCGATGTCGTCGGTGCCGACGGTGCATTTGGCGACGATGCGGAGCCTCTGCGCGCCCTCCATGACACGCCGGTTGACCGGCGCGCTGCGGATCGATGTGCCGGTCATCGCGACCGACTCCGCGGCCCTCGCGGCCATGTCGTCCTCGTACACGCAACCGGGCGTCTGCCACGCCTCCTCGCCATAGGTCAGTCGGCAGCCGGCGCCCTCCATCCGGCGGAGGCCGTGGCCCTCCAGGTCGGCGTTGGCGAAGACGAAGACGGTGGGCTCGGACATGACGCTCCCCGGGCGAGGTTGGAACCGGCCGATATATAGACCGCGATCAGTCGAAGAGGAAACGGAACGCGCCGTTCTCGCGGCGCAGTCGACAGGGCTCGAAATGCGCCGGCAGCACCAGCGTGTCGTTCGCCGCGGCATCCTCGAAGATCGCCCGCCGGGTCGTGATCGCCGTCGGCTGGTGCTCGCAGGCGCGGCTGTTCCAGCCCGGATACCGTGCCTGGATGGGATGATGGATCACGTCCGCGGCAATCAGACCTTCCTCGCCGTCGGACGAGATCCGGATGTTGACCTGGCCCGGCGTGTGGCCCGGGGCGGGCTCGAACCGGATGCCGTCCTCCACCGCATGATCGGGCGCGACGAGGTCGGCGAGCCCGGCGTCGAGGATCGGCTTCACGCTGTCCTCGTAGACGTGGACGTACTGCCCGTCGCCGGCCGCGTGCTTGGCCTCGAGAGACTCGAGGTCCGTCGCGGTGAAGACGTAGCGCGCGTTTGGGAACGTCGGCTCCCACCTTCCGTCAACCCAGCGCGTGTTCCAGCCGACATGGTCGACATGGAGGTGGGTGATCAGGACGAGGTCGATCTCTTCGGGCGCGTAGCCGGCGGCGGACAGGTTCTCCAGGTAGGGCCATTGCCCGTGCGACCAGTAGTCGCGCCGGCGCCCCGGCTTGTCGTTGCCGACGCAGGTGTCGATCAGGATCGCGCGGTCTTCGGTCCGGAAGACATAGCTCTGCATGCAGGATTCGAGCAGCCATCGCTCCTCGTCGAAGAACCGGGGCATGAGCCAGTCGCGTTCCCGCTCGAAGTCCTCCGCCGTCGAGTCCGGATACATCGCGCCCGGATCGAACACCGGTGTGTCGTCCTCCAGCACGCGAGCGATCTCCAGTTCGCCGATCCTCACCGTCGCCATGTTTTCCCTCCCGATACAAAGCGGGGAAAAATTGCGCTAGCATAGGATTTTAGGACCGCGCGAACGGCAAAATGAAGTCCCCCGATCCGGGCGCCGAGCCCCGTCACGCGATGGCGTATTCGATCGCCGCGGCCGAGTTCGATTGCGAGGTGATCGAGAACGAGGCGGTCAACGCCGAATACATGCACATCGTCGCGACGGCGGAGCCGCTGGCGACGTCGATCGGCGCCGGCCAGTTCTTTCACATGCTGTGCCCCAAGGACGGCCCCAACGGACCGTTCTTCCGCCGCCCGATGAGCGTCTACCGGGCCGATCCGGAGGCGGGCACGGTGGCGTTCCTCTACAAGGTCACGGGGAGCGGCACGCGGGCGCTGGCCACCCTGGCACCGGGCGACCGTCTCGATCTGTTCGGTCCGCTGGGCGTGGGTTTCGCGCTGCAGCCGGGCTGGCGGCGGATCGTGGTCGTCGGGCGCGGGGTGGGGCTTGCCACACTCGCGCCGCTCGCCGAACTCGCGGCGGCGAACGGTATCGGCGTGACTGCGGTGCTCAGCGCCCGGTCGCCGGCGGTGATGATGTCGGCCGACCGCTTTGCCGCGATAGGCGCGGACGTGATCGAGGTAACCGACGCGGAAGGGACCAGCGGGCCGGCGCGGCTCGAGCGCGTGCTGCGCGGTCTGATCGCGGACGACCGCGCCGATGCGTTCTTCACCTGCGGCTCCAACCGTCTCCTGCTGCTGCTCCAGCGGCTCGGGCGCGAGTTCGGCATTCCCGGACAGGTGGCACTCGAACAGCAGATGGCCTGCGGGCTCGGCATGTGCTTCTGTTGCGTGCGCGAGTTCCGCGTCGACGGCGGCGTCGCTCATCGCCGGGTGTGCTGGGACGGGCCGGTATTCGGCCTGCAGGAGGCGATCTCTTGGTAGACATGCAGGTCGAAATCGGCGGGGTCAGGCTGGCCAACCCGGTCATGCCGGCTTCGGGTACCTTCGCGGACGGGCTCGACAAGGCGGTCGATTTCGAACGGCTCGGCGCGATGGTGATCAAGACCATCACCCGCGAGCTCAGAGTGGGCAATGCGCTGCCCAGGGTCTGCGAAACGCCGGAAGGGATGCTGAACTCGATCGGCATTCCGTCCAAGGGCATGCCCTATTTCCACGAGGAGACGCTGCCGACCTATGCGCGATACTCGACGCCGCTGGTGGTCAGCATTTCCGCGCCGACCGTCGACGGCTTCGCAAGCCTCGCGGAGGAGGTGAGCCTGCCGGGCGTGGCCGCGATCGAAGCCAATATCTCCTGCCCCAACCTGGAAGAGGACGGCAAGGCCTTCGCCAACGAAACGGCCTCGGCGGAGCGGGCCACGGCCGCGATCCGACGACGCACGTCGCTTCCCCTCTGGGTCAAGCTTTCCCCCAACGTCACCGACATCGCGGAGATCGCCCGCGCGGTCGAGGCCGCGGGCGCCGACGCGCTGGTGGTCGCCAACACCTTCCTCGCCATGGCGGTCGATATCGAGAGCCAGCGCCCCAGGCTCGGCAGCGTGACCGGCGGCCTCTCCGGACCGGCGATCCGACCCATCGTGCTCCGCATGGCCTGGCAATGCGCGCGCGCCGTCGACGTCCCGATAGTCGGCTGCGGCGGGATCGCGACGGCGGAGGATGCGATCGAATACATGCTGGCCGGCGCGAGCGCGGTCCAGGTGGGAACCGTGACCTTCGTCCACCCGACCGCGATGATCTCGGTGCTCGAAGGTATCGAGAGCTACTGTATGCGCCGCGGCTACGAGCGCGTGACCGATCTCGTGGGCGCGCTATCGGTCGAGGAGGCGGACGAGACCGACATGGAATGGGTCGACCCCCTGCGATGACCGAAACGGCGCTCCAGACCGCGCGCGAAGAGCTGCGTTCGCTCGCCGTCGAGATTTTCGACACGCTGCGCCAGAGCACGGCGGCAAGGCAGGGCGTCTCCCGCGAGAGCTTCGGCGCGGGCGAGAACGCGGCCTTCGAAATCCTGATCGATGTCGCGGAGAGGTTCGGGCTCGAAACCGGCACCGATAGAGCGGCCAATCTGCTGATCTCGCTGCCCGGCCAGACGAGGAAGACGCCTTACATCGCCTGCGGATCGCACATGGATTCGGTGCCGGAGGGCGGCAATTTCGACGGCGCCGCCGGGGTGGTCGCGGGGCTGCTCGGCCTGGTGCGCGCGCGGCTGGAGCACGCGGAGCCGAAACGACCGGTCCGGGTGATCGCGCTGCGCGGCGAGGAAAGCGCTTGGTACGGCAAGGCCTGCGTCGGATCGAGCGCCCTGTTCGGGCGCCTGCGGAAGGCCGACCTCGCCTCGGTGCATCGCGACGGGGCGGGCACCCTGGGCGAGGCGATGAAACGCAGCGGGGCGGAGGTCGAAGCGATCGAAGCGGGCACGGCGCTGGTCGATCCGGCCGACATCGCGGGGTACATCGAGCTCCATATCGAGCAGGGACCGATCCTGGTCGCCGACAGCCTGCCGACCGCCGTGGTGACCTCGATCCGCGGCAATCTGCGGCACCGCAGGATCCGGTGCATCGGCGAGGCGGGGCATTCGGGAGCGGTCCCGCGCGGGCTCAGGAACGATCCGGTCATGGCCACCGCGGCGCTGATCCACACGCTCGACAACCGTTGGAAAGACTGGCTGGACCGGGGGCACGACATCGTGGTGACGACCGGAATCGTCGAGACCGACGGGCGGTCGCACTCGGTCTCGCGCATCGCGGGCGAGGTCGCCTTCAGCTTCGAGGTGCGGAGCGAGGACACCGAGACCCTCGAGGGGTTCTACGAGTTGATGCGGAGCGAGTGCGACCGGATCGCCGCCGAACGCCGGGTGATGTTCAACTTCGACCGGAGGGTCGACGCGGAACCGGCGATTATGGATCGGCGCTGGGTGGACAGGCTGCTGCAGCACGCCCGGTCCCTGTCGCTGCCGGAGCGGACGATCCAGAGCGGCGCGGGCCACGACGCCGTGTTGTTCGCCTCGGCCGGCATCCCGTCGGCCATGATCTTCATCCGCAACCATAACGGCTCGCACAACCCGAACGAGGCGATGGACATCGACGATTTCCTCAAGGGCGCCGATCTTCTCTACCGCGCGCTGATGGACCCGCCGTGACGGCCGAACGGATCGAGATCGTCCGCCCCGACGACTGGCACCTCCATCTCCGCGACGGGGCCATGCTGCACACAGTCGTCGGCTTCTCGGCAGCGGTCTTCGGCCGGGCGATCGTCATGCCCAATCTGGTGCCGCCGGTGCGGATTCCGGCCGAGGCCGAGGCCTACCGCGCGCGCATCGAGGCGGCCTTGCCGGCCGGCCATCCGTTTGCGCCGCTGATGACCGCCTACATGACCGACAACGCCGAGCCTGACGACATCCGGTCCGGATTCGAGAACGGCGCCTTTCATGCCGTGAAGCTCTACCCCGCCGGCGCCACGACCAATTCGGCGTTCGGCGTGACCCGCATGGAGGCGATCCGCCCGGTGCTGGCTGAGATGGAGAGGATCGGCATGCCGCTCCTCGTCCACGGCGAGGTCGTCGATCCCGAGGTCGACGTGTTCGACCGGGAAGCGGTCTATATCGAACGTGTGCTCGACCCGATGCGGCGCGACTTCCCGGGGCTCAAGGTCGTCCTCGAACACGTCACGACGGCCGAAGCGGTCGACTACGTGCGGGCGGCGGAGGACGGGCTGGGCGCGACGATCACGCCGCATCACCTGATGATCAACCGGAACGCCATCTTCCGGGGCGGGATCAGGCCGCACATGTATTGCCTCCCCGTGGCGAAGCAGGAGCGCCATCGGCTGGCTCTCCGCGCGGCTGCGACGTCGGGCGATTCGCGTTTCTTTCTCGGCACCGATTCGGCGCCCCACCCCAGGCGCGACAAGGAGACCGATTGCGGCTGCGCCGGAATCTTCAATGCCCCGAACGCGCTGCAATGCGTCGCACAAGTTTTCGATGAGGAAGGCGCGCTCGACCGGCTCGAGGGTTTCGTGTCCCGCGCGGGCGCCGAATTTTATCGCATGGAGCCGAATTCCGACCGCATCGTGCTCGAAAAAGGGGTAGTTTCCGAGACGCCCCGGGAGGCGGTGGGGGTCGCGGACCACGCGATCAGGGTGTTCGAACCCGACACGCCGATCTCCTGGCGGATCGTTTCCGGCCTCAGGTGAGCCGTCCGGGCGCGTGGAGCGGGGGCGAGCGAGGAGAGGGATGGATGCTGCCGACGGCGTTTCCGGACGAATCGTTGATCGCCGAGATGACGGCGCGAATGCTGATCGAGGTGGAGGCGGTGCGGTTCCGCGCCGACGACCCCTACCGGTTCACCTCGGGCTGGGCGAGCCCGGTCTATATCGACTGCCGGCGGTTGATTTCCTTCCCGAGGGTGCGCCAGACGCTGATGGACTTCGCGGCATCCTCGATCGTCCGCGAGGTCGGGTTCGAGACCATCGACGCGGTGGCGGGCGGAGAGACCGCCGGCATCCCCTTCGCCGCCTGGATCGCCGACCGGCTGATGCTCCCCATGCAGTATGTGCGCAAGCAGGCCAAGGGGTTCGGCCGGGACGCCCAGATCGAGGGCGATTTCGAGGCCGGCTCGCGTGTCATCCTGGTCGAGGACCTGACCACGGATGGGCAGAGCAAGATCCGCTTCTGTCAGGCGCTGCGCGAGGCGGGCGCCGTCGTAAACCACACCTTCGTGATCTTCCACTACGACATCTTCCCGCAGACCCACAAGCTGCTCGAGAAGATGGACATGAAGATGCTCTCGCTGGCCACATGGTGGGACGTGCTCGCGGTGTGCAAGAAGCACGCCTATTTCGACGCCGCGACGCTCGACGAGGTGGAGCGGTTCATGAACGACCCGGTGAGCTGGTCGGCGGCGCATGGCGGCGCCTCCCGGCTCGCCAGCTGACGCGGGCGGCCGCCGCGCCGCGCGCAACACGGCGTGGGGAAAAAAGCATCGCTCGACCGGTGTTCATCCGGTAGCCCACTGCTGTAATGTTCCGGTCACAGAAGCTGCCCGCTTTGCGCTGGAAAGTGCGTCCGCGCGTTCCGGAAAAGTTCGTTTTTGCGCGAAAGGGCGGTAATCTGTCTGTTCGCGCCAGCCCAGAAAGGGAGAGGAAACAGATGACAAGCAAGCTCAGCTCGGTCGCGCTCGCGGCCGCGGTTTCCGCCGCCGTCGCGGTCGGGAGCTTCGGCGCTTCCGCGGCGACCAAGATCCGGCTCACGCTCGACTGGATTCCGCAGTCGACACACGGGCTGATCTTCATCGCCCAGTACGAGGGCTACTACAAGGCCGAAGGTCTGGACGTGAAGATCGACGCCGGACGCGGCTCGGCCGACGCGGTGAAGAAGCTCGTTAGCGGCACCCACGACATCGGCCTCGCCGACATCAACGCCTTGATCCAGTACAACGCCCAGAACAAGGGCAAAGAGATCAAGAGCGTAATGATGATGTACGAGCAGCCCCCGTTCTCCATCTTCGTGCTGAAGAAGTCGGGCATCACGCATCCCAAGCAGCTCGTCGGCAAGACGCTGGGCGCGCCGGTCTTCGACGCCAGTTACAAGCTGTTCCCCGCCTTCGCCAAAGCCATCGGCATCGATCCCAACTCGGTGAAGAAGAAGAACATGGACCCGCGGCTGCGCGAGCCGATGCTCATCAAGGAGCAGGTCGACGCGATCTCGGGGCACGTTTTCTCCTCGATGCTCAATCTCAAGGCGGCCGGTATCAAGGAAGAGGACGTCACCTTCTTCATGTATGGCGACTACGGCATGGAGTCCTATGCCAACGGCGTCGCGGTGAGACCCGACTTCCTCGCCAAGAACGGCGATGCGGTGCGCGGCTTCGTTCGGGCCACCATCAAGGCGACTCGCGACATGGTGCAGAAACCCCAGCTCGCGCTGTCGTCGGCCAAGAAGTTCGAGCCGCTGCTCAACGAGGCGGTCGAGGCCGACCGGCTGAGGCTCGGCATCAAATGCTGCGTGCTGACGCCGAACGTCCGCAAGAACGGCTATGGCGGCATCGACATGGCGCGCCTCCAGCGTTCGATCGACCAGGCCGCCGACGCCTACGGCATCAAGGAGCCGCCGAAGGCTGCCGACATGTGGCTGGACGGCTACCTGCCGCCCCAGTCCGAGCGTTTCATCCACAAGTAAGGGTTTAGGGGGCGGGCCGCGCGCCCGCCCCTTTCCTCTATCGTTCAAGACCGTCGATGGCTTTTATCGAGATAGACGAGATCGACCTCACCTACCGCAACAGCGCGGGGGACGAGGACGATTCCGGAACGCTGGCGCTGCAGGGTGCCAGCGTTACGATGGAGCGGGGCGACTTCATCTCGCTGGTCGGGCCGAGCGGCTGCGGCAAGTCGACCTTGCTCAAGGTCGTTGCCGGGCTGATCAAGGCCAACAAAGGTCGCGTCTCGGTCGCCGGACAGATCGTCGACCGGCCGCTCAAAATCGTCGGCATGGCATTCCAGAACGCGACGCTCCTGCCGTGGCGCTCCACCCGGGAGAACGTGCTGCTGCCGATGGAGATCGTCGAGCCGCACCGCCAGCAATTCCGCCGGGAAAAGGCGAAATACGAAGCAGTTGCCGACGAGTTGCTCGCGACCGTGGGTCTCGAGGGTTTCGGCGACCGCGCGCCGTGGCAGCTGTCGGGCGGAATGCAGCAGCGGGCACAGCTTTGCCGCGCGTTGGTCCACGAGCCCGACCTGCTGCTGCTCGACGAGCCGTTCGGCGCGCTCGACGCCTTTACCCGCGAAGAGCTCTGGGACGTGCTCCAGACGCTCTACATGAAGCGGAAATGCACGGTGATGCTGGTCACCCACGACCTTCGCGAGGCGGTCTACCTCGCCGACAAGGTCTATGTGATGAGCGCGCGGCCCGGGCGGATCATCCTCGAGCGGAACATCGAGATGCAACGCCCGCGCACGCTCGAACATATGTACAGGCGGGAGACGGTGGAACTCGTCCAGGAACTCCGCCACCACATCAACATCGCGAGATCCGACGATGAGTAGCAAGACCGTCGAACGGCTGTCGCCGTGGCTGGTGACGCTGGCCTGCATCGTCATCTGGGAAATCGGCGTACGCCTGTTCGACGTGCCCGCGGTGGTGCTGCCGACCGCGAGTTCGTCGTTCTACGCGGTGTGGGAGTTCCGTGTGGCACTCTGGCACAACGCGGTCCCGACGCTTATCGCGACGCTGCTGGGCTTCGGCATCGCGGTCGTGTTCGGCATCGTGCTCGGCGTCTTTATCGGCATCTCCAAACCGGTCTACGCGGCGCTTTACCCGCTGCTGGTCGCCTTCAACAGCATTCCCAAGGTGGCGGTGGTGCCGATCCTGATGGTCTGGTTCGGGATCGGGCTGACGACGGCAACGATAACCGCCTTCATCCTCTGCTTTTTCCCGATCGTCGTGAACGTCGCCGTCGCGCTCGCCACCATCGAGCCCGAGCTTCGCGACGTGCTGCGCGCGCTCGGCGCGCATGAGCGGGACATCGTGATCAAGGTCGGAATCCCGCGTTCGCTCCCCTATCTGTTCGCCTCGCTCAAGATCGCGATCACGCTCGCCTTCGTCGGCGCGGTCATCGCCGAGACCGTGGCGGGCGGCGACGGGATCGGGCACCTGATGCTGGTCGCGAGCTCGAACTTCAACATGGCGCTGATGATCGCCGGTCTGATCGTGATCGCCGCCATGGCGATCGGCATGTACGCGATCTTCGCGGTTCTCGACAACCGCTTCACCGGCTGGGCGACCCGGGGCGATATGCAATATGCGACGGCTGGCGGCTAGACGCCGGGTTGCAAGGCCTTATCGGGTGTGATACCAACCCCTGCCTTCGAAAACGGGCGTCCAGTCCGGATGCCGAGACAGCCAAAATGCGTTGTTTTTCAAAGAGTTGCCGTCGATACGGTCGGGGTTAGATATACGTGTCCGCAACACCGATAGACGTGTCCGGCCTTCCGGGCCGTTACGCCCATGCGCTGTTCGAACTCGCCGATGAGCAGGGCGCGCTGGACGATGTTCGGGACGACCTGACCGGCCTGCAGACGATGATCCGGGAGGCTCCCGATCTCGCGCGCGTCCTGACCAGCCCGGTGGTGGGGCGGGACGAACAGGCGGCGGCGGTGGACGCCGTGATGGAACGCGCGGGCATCGGCGACCTGACGCGCCGGTTCGTCAACGTCGTCGCTCGTAACCGGAGGCTGTTCGCCCTGCCGGGCATGATCGACGTCTACCGCGCGCTGCTGGCCGAACGACGGGGCGAGATGACGGCGGAGGTAACCTCGGCCCAGCCGCTCAGCGACTCCCAGCGCTCCGCCCTCGAGACCGCGCTGATGCGCTCGGTGGGCGCCAACGTGTCGATCGACGCCCATGTCGATGCGGGCATTCTCGGCGGGCTGATCGTCAAGGTCGGCTCGCGCATGGTCGATTCCTCGCTCAGGACCAAGCTCGAAAAGCTGCAGATATCGATGAAAGGGGCCGCGTGATGGACCTCCGCGCCGCAGAGATCTCCGCCATCCTCAAGGACCAGATCGCCAATTTCGGAACCGAGGCCGAGGTCGCGGAAGTCGGCCAGGTGCTGTCGGTCGGCGACGGCATCGCCCGGGTCTACGGGCTCGACCGCGTCCAGGCCGGCGAGATGGTCGAGTTCCCCGGCGGCATCCGCGGCATGGCGCTCAACCTCGAAAGCGACAATGTCGGCATCGTGATCTTCGGCGACGACAGCACCATCAAGGAGGGCGACACCGTCAAGCGCACCGGCGCCATCGTCGACGTGCCGGTCGGCAAGGGGCTGCTCGGGCGCGTCGTCGATGCGCTGGGCAGCCCGATCGACGGCAAGGGGCCGATCGAGAGCGCGGAGCGCCGCCTGGTCGAGGTCAAGGCGCCGGGCATCATCCCGCGCCGGTCGGTGCACGAGCCGGTGCAGACCGGGCTCAAGGCGATCGACAGCCTGATCCCGATCGGCCGCGGACAGCGCGAGCTGATCATCGGAGACCGGCAGACCGGCAAGACGGCCGTGGCCATCGACACCATCATCAACCAGCGCGAGATCAACGCCGGCGACGACGAATCGAAAAAACTCTACTGCGTCTACGTCGCCATCGGTCAGAAGCGTTCGACCGTCGCCCAGATCGTCAAGCAGCTGGAGGAAAACGGCGCGCTCGAATACAGCATCGTCGTCGCCGCAACCGCCTCCGAACCGGCGCCGCTCCAGTTCCTCGCCCCCTATGCCGGCTGCACGATGGGCGAGTATTTCCGCGACAACGGCATGCACGCGCTGATGATCTATGACGATCTTTCGAAGCAGGCCGTCGCGTACCGCCAGATGTCCCTGCTGCTGCGCCGCCCGCCGGGCCGGGAAGCGTTCCCGGGCGACGTGTTCTACCTCCATTCGCGCCTGCTGGAGCGTGCGGCGAAGATGAACGAGGAGAACGGCGCGGGCTCGCTTACCGCCCTTCCGGTGATCGAGACGCAGGCCGGCGACGTGTCGGCCTATATCCCCACCAACGTAATCTCGATCACCGACGGGCAGATCTTTCTGGAGACCGATCTCTTCTATTCCGGCATCCGGCCGGCGGTGAATGTCGGGCTCTCCGTCAGCCGGGTGGGCTCGGCGGCGCAGATCAAGGCGATGAAGCAGGTCGCCGGTTCGATCAAGCTGGAGCTGGCGCAGTATCGCGAGATGGCGGCCTTCGCCCAGTTCGCCTCGGACCTCGATGCCTCGACCCAACAGCTTCTCAATCGGGGCTCGCGCCTCACGGAACTCCTCAAGCAACCCCAGTTCGCGCCACTCCCGGTGGAAGAGCAGGTGGTGGTCATCTTCGCCGGCGTCAACGGGTATCTCGACAGGTTCCCGCTCGAATCGGTGCAGCGCTTCGAGCACGGCTTCCTCGCCGGGGTGAAGGCGAACCACGCGGACATCCTCGACGGCATCCGCGAGAGCCAGGAGCTGACCGACGACCTCCGGCAGAAGCTCACCGACGCGCTGGATTCCTACGCGGCGACGTTCGCCGCCTAGCCACCTCGCGCGGAACCCGAGCCCATGCCCAGCCTCAAGGACCTGCGCACGCGGATCAACAGCGTCAAGTCGACGCAGAAGATCACGTCCGCGATGAAGATGGTCGCGGCGGCCAAGCTTCGCCGGGCGCAGGAACAGGCGGAAGCGGCCAGGCCCTACGCCGAGCGCATGGAACGCATGCTGGGTTCGGTCGCGGCGAGTCTCGGCAGCAGCGAGGGCGCGCCGCGGCTTCTCGCCGGAACCGGCAAGAACGACGTCCACCTGCTGGTGGTGGCGACCTCCGATCGCGGCCTTTGCGGCGGGTTCAACTCGTCGATCGTGAGGGAGGCCCGTCGGTCGATCCGCGAACTGACCGCCGCCGGCAAGACCGTCAGGATACTTTGCGTCGGCCGCAAGGGACGCGGACAGCTGATCCGCGACTATGGCAGCCTGATCGTCGACACGATCGACGATGTCGGCCGCCCGCGGCTCGGTTTCGAGGATGCGCTGGCCATCGCGAACCGGCTGCTCGCGCTGTACGACGAGGACGGCTTCGACACGTGCACGGTCGTCTACAACCGGTTCCGGTCGGTGATCACGCAGATCGTCACGGTCCAGCAACTCATTCCCTTCGGCCCGCCCGAGAGAGCGGACGAGGAAGCGGAAACGGATTCGGGCGGCGCGAAGGCGATCTACGAGTTCGAGCCCGAGGAAGGCGAAATCCTGGAAACGCTGTTGCCGCTTAACCTTTCCGTCCAGGTCTACCGGGCATTGCTCGAGAACGCGGCCTCGGAACAGGGTGCGCGGATGGCGGCGATGGACAACGCCACCCGCAATGCGGGCGACATGATCGACCGGCTTACGCTCGACTACAACAGGTCGCGCCAGGCCGCTATCACCAGCGAACTGATCGAGATCATCTCCGGCGCCGAAGCGGTTTAGGCGCCGGATCCAGTCGAAGAGGAAGAGAGATGGCAACGACGGGCGAATCGGGACGCATCACCCAAGTGATGGGCGCCGTGGTCGACGTTCAGTTCGACGGCGCGCTGCCGGGCATCCTCA
>JAPPHW010000186.1 GCA_028820945.1 Defluviicoccus sp. | reverse complement strand
CATTTCGTCCATCGAGACGATGCGCTTCGCCATTTCACCCTCCTTGAGCTTCCCCTTTGACACAACATTGCGACGAAACGGCGCGAATGCAAGCGGCGAAGCGCTACCTGGACGCGACCGCCACCCGGCGATAGCTCAGCGCCTCCGCTATATGCGGTCGGGCCACCGAGCCGGAACCGTCGAGATCCGCGATCGTGCGTGCGACCCTCAGCACCCGGTGGTAGCCCCGCGCGGTCAGCTTGAGGCCCTCCGCGGCCCGGACCAGCAGCGCCTTGCCCTCCGCGTCGGGCGCCGCCGCGGCCTCCAGGATTTCGCCTTCCGCCTCCGCGTTGGTGCGGAGGCCCGCCCCGTCGTAACGGGTCGTTTGCACCGTGCGGGCGGCGCCGACCCGAGCGCCGATCTCGGCGGAGCCTTCGGCGGGCGGGGGCAGGGCCAGGTCGGCGATCTCGACCGCCGGCACGTCGATGTGGATATCGATGCGGTCGAAGAGCGGCCCCGAGATGCGCGCCTGATAGTCGGCGGCGCAGCGGGGCGCCCGGCTGCAGGCCTGGGCCGGGTCGTCGAGCCAGCCGCAGCGGCACGGATTCATCGCGGCGACGAGCTGGAAGCGCGCCGGGTAGCTGACATGGCCGTTGGCGCGCGCGATCACCGCCTTGCCGGTCTCGATCGGCTGGCGCAGCGCTTCCAGCGCGGGGCGCTGGAACTCCGGCAGCTCGTCGAGGAACAGGACGCCGTTGTGCGCGAGCGAGACCTCGCCCGGCCGCGCCCGTTGCCCGCCGCCCACGATGGCCGCGCTGGAGGCGGTGTGGTGCGGATCGCGGAACGGCCGGCTCCGCGACAACGTGCCGTCCGCGATCGCGCCGGCAACGGAGTGGATCATCGAAATCTCGAGCGTCTCCGCCGGGTCGAGCGGCGGCAGGATGCCGGGGAGCCGGGAGGCGAGCATCGACTTGCCCGCGCCCGGCGGTCCGATCATCAGCATGTTGTGCGCGCCCGCCGCGGCGATTTCGAGCGCGCGCTTGGCGGTTTCCTGGCCCTTGATGTCGCGGAGATCGGCGGCCGGCGCGGTTTCCTCGGCGAGGCGGGGCTCCGGCGGGGTGAGGACCTGCACGCCCCGGAAGTGGTTGATCAGGTGGATCAGCCCGCGGGGCGCGAGAACGTCGAGGCCGCCCGCGAACGCCGCCTCGCCGCCCGAGACCGCGGGACAGACGATTCCCCGGTCGGACCCCGCCGCCGCCATCGCCGCCAGCAGCACGCCCGCCACCGGCCGGATCGAGCCGTCGAGGGCGAGCTCGCCGAGCGCGACATAGGAGTCGACCGCATCGGACGGCAGCACGTCCATCGTGAGCAGCACGCCGAGCGCGATGGGAAGGTCGAAGTGACTGCCTTCCTTGACCACGTCGGCGGGCGAGAGGTTGACGATGATGCGCCTGGGCGGCAGCGACAAACCGATCGAGGTCAGTGCGGCGCGCACCCGCTCCCGCGACTCCGCGACCGCCTTGTCGGGCAGGCCGACGACGATGAAGGCGGGCAGCCCGCTCGCCACCTGGACCTGCACTTCGATGTCGAGAACTTCGATACCGTGGAACGCGACGGTGCGGATGCTTGCAACCATGGCGGCAGCATAACGGATTCTTCCGCCACGTATAATTGAATCGATATGTCCGGCGCCTTACCGCCCGTAGAGCGGCGCCTTGCAGTCCGCCATGAAGGCCTGCTCGGTATATTCGACGAATTCGAGCTGGTTGCCCCAGGGGTCGAGCACGTAGTTGAAGCGAAGCCCCGCCGACGGCCCCTCGTCGAGCTCCACGGGACCCGCCATCACCCTGCAGCCGTTAGCGGCAAGATGGGCCGTCGCCGCTTCCAGGTCGTCGACCTTGAAGGCGATATGGTGGCCGCCGAGGTCGCAGTTCCTGGGCGGGGTCGTGTTCGCATCGCCCGGCTTTTCGTAGCGGAAGAGTTCCAGCATCGCGTTGGGCGCGATCGCGATCATGGCGAGGTAGAGCCGCCCGCCCTTGACGTTGATATGCGCCTCCGTCCAGTCGCGCCCGTCATCCGCCCGCGGCAGCTCGTCGGCATCGAACGGCCCGATGCGGTAGAGCTCGGTGCCCCCGAGCACGTCGCAATAAAATCGCACCGCCGCGTCGAGGTCGGGCACCGTCAGCGCCACGTGGTCGACATGCTGCAGCCCGGGTATCGGTCCACTGGCCATGTACTTCTCCCGTAAGGTTCGATTGTCAGAGCGGAATCGGCGCCGGCGCCGGAAGCAGGCGCGTGCGGAGATCGACGACCCGCTCGACGATGCGCCAATCGGTGCCGTCGTTGCGCCAGCGGTCGCGGTAGCGGCCGACGGCGTAACACGCGGTGCGGCCTTCGTCGTCGTTGCGCAGGATGCAGAAGGTCGCCAGCGTCGACGCTTCCCCGTCTTCCAGCTCGATCGCGTCGACGGAGACGATCCGGGTCGTCTGGCCGAGCGGCCAATGATGTTCGGGGATCGAGGTGAAATGCCGTGCCAGCTCGTCCCGGTCGAAAGCAAGCCAGGTCTGGGTCGCGCCGAGCTCGGGCGTCGCGGCGGTCATCCGGTACGTCCCGTCATCGGCGAAAAGGGCGACGAAGTCTTCGTAGCGGCTCTCGTCCAGGCAAATCCCCGACCCGTGAACGAGCGCGCGCAGGATCTCGCGGGTCCCGGCGTCGCTCATTCCGCCGCCAGGGCCGCCGAGGAGTCGAGGCCGATATCGTGCGAGGCGCGCCCCGTCCTGCGCCGCCATTCGGCATAGAAATTGCGCACAGGCGCGTCGTCCATCGCGGCCCCGCCTTCCTCGCGCGCGACGATCGAGTAGGCGAACGCGCCCGACTCCATATTCCGCCACTGCGTTTCCACCGCCCAGATGTCCTCCGGCAGGTTCTGGCCGGACGGCCCCCACACCTGGTTGTGGTGCCGCACCCGCATGGCGCGTTCTTCCTCGCTGTCGTCCGCGAGCCCGATCCCCCGGCATTCGAGCAGCGTGAGCCCGGGCGCGATCGGGGTCAGCGAGTCGATCCGACCGACGGTCGCGCGAACGTTGAACATCGCATCCGGGAACAGGTCGACCACGATATGGCCGTTCGGGACCATGCCGGGGAAGGTCGCTTCCGCGCGGCCTTCGAGCTCGTGCCGGTCGTAGCCGATGACCGCCTGGCGGAAGGTATTGTGCCCGCCCGTATGGGTTTCCCAGCGGCGTTTCCGATAGCCCGCCCGGCCCACGCCGGTGCGGCGGTTGAAGACGTGGAGAAGCTCGTGATAGCCCTCCGTATTGGTCTCCACGAACAGCTTCCAGTTGGCCCGGATCTCGGCGCGGTGATAGTGGAAGACCTCGAGCGGCCGCGCTTCCAGGGGTCCGCGCATGTCTTCCGCCGCCGGCCCCAACGCGTCCAGAAGGGGCGGCGCTTTGTCGTCGAGGCAGACGAAGACCATGCCGCAGAACAGCTCTACCCGGACCGGACGCAGCCCAACCCGGCCGCGGTCGAGGCCGACCGCCTCGTAGGCGCCCGCTTCCGGAATGTTGAGGCAACGCCCCGCAGTGTCGAACGACCAGAGATGGTAGAAGCACTGGATACGGTCGTTGGCGATCGAGCCCGCGCTTTCCCTGAGCAGGGCCGCGCCCCGGTGCGGGCAGATATTGTAGAAGGCGCGGACCGTACCTTCCGCGTCGCGCAGCACGACCAGCGGGATGCCGGCAAGCGTGGCGGTTCGATAATCCCCGCGGCTCCCGATCTCAGACTCGTGGCACAGGAACTTCCAGCACCGGGCGAAGATCCGTTCCCGTTCCAGCGCGAAGATTTCGGGATCGGTATAAATCCGGTTGTCGAGATAGTGCGTCGGCGGCATCGCCGGCGGGGCGGCCCATGGCGTGTCGGAGGCGGCGGACAAGCTAGCCCCGCGTCGCGGCGTGGCGGCGCTCGATCGCGTCCCAGATCGTCGCCTCGATCCGGATACCGTCGAGGCGGTTGATCTCCTGGATGCCGGTCGGCGAGGTGACGTTGATCTCGGTCATGTAGTCGCCGATCACGTCGATCCCGACGAAGACCAGCCCCCGTTCGCGAAGCGCCGGCCCGATCTGCGCGCAGATGTCCTGCTCGCGTTGCGTGAGGGTCGCCTTTTTCGCCGCGCCCCCCGCGTGGAAGTTGGCGCGCGCCTCGCCGGCCTGGGGCATCCGGCTGACCCCGCCGACCGGCTCGCCGTCGACCAGGATAATGCGCTTGTCGCCGTCGCGGATCTCGGGAAGGTAGCGCTGCACGATGATCGGCTCGCGATAGGTCTCGGCGAACATTTCGAGCAGCGAGCCGAGGTTCTCGTCCCCCGGCTTCACGTGAAAGACGCCGGCGCCGCCGTTGCCGAACAGCGGCTTGACGACGATGTCCTCGTGCTCGGCGCGGAAGGCGAGGATTTCCCGCCGATCCGAGGCAATCAGCGTCGGCGGCAGCAGGCCTTCGAAACGGGTCACGAACAGCTTTTCCGGGGCGTTGCGCACCTCGGCCGGGTCGTTGACCACCAGCGTCTTCGGATGGATGTGCTCCAGCAGATGGGTCGCCGTGATATAGGCCATGTCGAACGGCGGGTCCTGGCGCATCAGGACGACATCGACGCCGGCGAGGTCGAGCTCGGCCTCCTCGCCCAGGGTGAAGTGGTCGCCCCGCTTGCGGCGCACGGCGAGGGGCCGCGCCTGGGCGTAGATCCGCCCGTCCCTGAACGAGAGATTATCCGGCAGATAGTGGTAGAGGGTGTGGCCGCGCCGGGTCGCCTCGAGCGCCAGCACGAATGTGCTGTCGGCGTCGATGTCGATCGACTCGATCGGGTCCATCTGGATGGCGACTGTGAGGCTCATCGCGGTCCTTTCGCGTTCGGTCGAGCCGGTCGGGACGCCCGCCGGGGCTTGCGCTCACCCAGCCTTGCGCCTCTTGTCGTCCTTGAGGATCACGTGGCTGATCAGGCGTTTGACGTAAGGGATGTCGCGGGCGTGCGCCTTGACGCGCTCGTGTTCCGCCTTGTTCCGGGCAATTCCCATCAGGTAGATGACGCGGCCCACGCTGTCGATCGAGTAATTGATCGAAGCGATGTCCTTGTCGAACAGGATCTTCGCCCGGAGCTGGGCTGCGATCCAGCCGTCGCGCGAATATTCGCCGATGCCGCGGCCCTTGGCGATCCGGATCTCGTTTATCACCTCCTTGACCCCGTCCGCCTTCCAGGCGAGGCGGACCGCATCGACGCGGTGCTCCGGCTTCTCCACCTGCCCCGCCAGCAGCACGCGGCCTTCGACGACCTCGAGCTGGACCGCGACGAACATATCCACGTCATGGCCGAGCCACCGCGCGTTGATCTCCGCGCGAATCGCGGTGTCGCTCACGACGCCCCCCAGGCCGCGCTCCTCGGTCGCCGCCGAGGCGGCGGCAGTCCCGGCGGTGATGGCGACCGGAGCGCAACCCGAAAGCGACAGCCCGCCAAGCAGGGCGGCGGCCGCGGCAATCGGGAGGAAAGGTGCGAAGGACTTCATTCGGTCGAGCCCATGGGGCGGCCATATTGCCCACCGCGGTTAGTCTCGCCAAGCGTCCTTGAGGTGCGTTGGAAACGCACCGGGACGGATCAGCACGACGTCGAACCGCTGATCGCAGGACGAGAGTTCCGGGCGAAGCTTGAGGAAGTGCTCCGCGGCGCGGCGGATGCGGCGGCGCTGGCGGTCGCGCACTTCGGCCCGCTCGCCGCGACGCGCCTTGACCTCGACGTAGACGACCAGCCGCCCGCGCCTGGCGATCAGGTCGATCTCGCCCGACGGCGAGCGGAACCGGCGGGCGAGGGTTCGGTAGCCCTTGAGCGCGAGAAAGAGCGCGGCGATCCGCTCTGCCCGGCGGCCGAAACGGTCGGTATCGCGCGATCCCGTCACGTCGGGCGAGAGAGGGCGAGGGCGCGCCGATAAACCGTCCGGCGCGGCGCGTCGGTCGCCTCGGCCACGAGCGCGGCCGCGTCGCGGACCGACATGGTTGCCAGGGCTTCGCCGAGCCGGGCGTCGATTTCCGCCTCGTCCGCCGCCGCCGGCGCCTCGGGCGGTCCGACCAGTACCACGATCTCCCCGCGCGGCGGCCCTTCGTCGGCGTACTTCGCGGCGAGGGACCGGAGATCGTCGCGTACGACCTCCTCGTGAAGCTTGGTGAGCTCCCGGGCGACCGCCGCCGGCCGAGTGCCGAAAACCTCGTTCATGTCGGCCAGCGACGCCCCCAGCCGGCGCGGCGATTCCAGCAGGACGAGCGTCGCGTCGATATCCGCGAGAGAGCGAAGAAAGGTTCGCCGCGCGGCCCCTCGGGGCGGGGGAAAGCCCGCGAAGTGGAACCGGTCGGCGGGAAGGCCCGAAAGCAGAAGCGCGGCAAGCGGCGCCGAGGCGCCCGGCAGGACGGTCACCGGAATCCCGCGCGCGTTGGCTTCGGCCACGAGGCGAAACCCCGGATCCGAAATCAGCGGCGTCCCCGCATCGCTTACCAGCGCGACGATCTGTCCCGCCTCCAGGCGCTCGATCAGGGCCGGCCCCGCCTCGTTCGCGTTGTGGTCGTGATAAGCGGTCAGCCGGCCCGCGATTCCGTGCGCGGTCAACAGCTTGCGCGTTACGCGGGTGTCTTCGCAGGCGATCGTGTCGGCGGCACGAAGCGTATCCAGCGCCCGCAGCGTGATGTCGCGCAGATTGCCGATCGGCGTCGCCACCAGATAGAGTCCGGGCGCGGCCGCCTGCTCCGACATCGCTTCCGGTTATCCCTGAGTTCGGCCTGGGGTCATGGCGAGGGAGCGTATAGGGCGCTTTCCGCATGGGGCAAGGACCCGGCGGACGACGAAGCGATGGCGGACCGGGCGAGCAGCGCGCCGAGCACGGCATCGAGCCGCCGGCGCCCTTCCGGCGTCGCCCGGATACCGGCATCGTCGGTCTCGACGAACCCTCCTCCCACCATGCGTTCCAGCGCCTCCGGATCGAACGAATCCTCCGGGTCCCGTCCGGTCAGCGCCTTCAGCCGGCCGCGCGGGATCCCGCCGGTCAGGCGGAGCCCCATCATCGCGACTTCCTCGAACCGCTCGGCCGGTTCCAGCACCGTCTCGGACACGGTGGCATGCCCCGCGCGCTCCACCGCCTCGCGCCAAGCCTCCGGCGCGCGCCGCTGAACGTAGGCAACGGCGCGGCCGTCCGCAGTTATGCGCCCATGAGCGCCGGGTCCGACGCCGGCATAGTCCGCCGACAGCCAGTAGATCAGGTTGTGACGGCACTCGTCGCCCGGTCTGGCGTGGTTGGAAATCTCGTAGGCGGGGAGGCCCGCCGCTTCGAGCAGGGTCTGGGTGTCCTCGAAAAACCCCACCTGTTCCTCCTCCGGGGGCAGGGCGAGCTCTCCCCGGCGGTGCAGCCCGTGGAACGCGGTGCCGGGCTCAATGGTGAGCTGGTAGACCGAAAGGTGCGTGCCCGCGTGGTCCAGGGCCTTGGCGAGCTCGCGCCGCCAGCCCTCGCGGGTCTGGCCGGGCCGGGCGTAGATCAGGTCGAACGAGACGCGATCGAACAGGGAGCGGGCGGCCGCGATCGCCTCAACCGCCTCTTCGACGCCGTGCTCGCGCCCCAGCGAGGCAAGCCCTTCGGGTTCGAAGGACTGCACGCCGAGCGACAGGCGTCCCACGCCCGCCGCGCGGTACGACGCGAGCCGCGCCGCCTCCACCGATGTCGGGTTGGCCTCCAGGGTTATCTCGATGTCTTCCGCCGCATCCCAGCGGGCCCTGGCGGTTTCTATGACCGCGGCGACGGTCTCGGGCGGCATCAGCGACGGGGTGCCGCCGCCGAAGAAAACGGTTTCCAGCCGGCGATCCGGCGCGAGCTCGGCGAAATGTCGGATCTCCGAGGTCAGCGCGTCGCGCCAGCGCCGCTGGTCGATGGCCGTCTCGACATGGCTGTTGAAGTCGCAATAGGGGCATTTCGACTTGCAGAACGGCCAGTGGACGTAGAGGCCGAGAGTCCGCTCGTCGGGAACGAACGGGCCGGTCATGGCGCGTCCGCGAAACAGGCCGCGGCCAGCTTGTCGAATGCGTCCGCCCGATGGCTGATCGCGTGCTTGGCGCCGGGCTCCATCTCTCCGAAGGTCAGCGCCCCGCCCTCGGGCAGGAACATGGGATCGTAGCCGAAACCGCGTGTGCCGCGCGGCGGCCAGACGAGTTGCCCCTCGACCCGGCCTTCGAAGATCTCCACATGGCCGTCCGGCCAGGCGAGGGCCAGGGCGCAGACGAAGGCGGCATCCCTGGCGGCATCGGGGGGAAGCGCTTCCTCGACCTTTTGCATGGCGAGCGCGAAGTCGCGCCGCGGTCCGCCCCACCGCGCCGAACGGATGCCCGGCTTGCCGCCCAGCGCGGCGACCGCCAGCCCCGAATCGTCGCTCAACGCCGCCTCGCCCGAGGCGGAAGCGCTCGCAAGCGCCTTGATCGCCGCATTTTCCCCGAAAGTCGCCCCCGTCTCTTCGGGTTCCGCCAAGCCGAGGGAGCCCGCGGAAACGCCGGCGATATCGTAGGGTTCGAGCAGGTCGGCGATTTCCGCCACCTTGCCCGCGTTGTGGCTGGCGACGACGATCCGGCTGCCGCTGAACCGGCGGGCCACCGTCTCAACCCCGCCCGATCGCTGCCATCTGGAGCCCGGTCAGCGTGGCGACGCCTTCCTGGGCGAGATCGAGAAGCGCGTCGAAATCCGCCCGGCCGAACGGTTCGGTCTCCGCCGTGCCCTGGATCTCGACGATTCCGCCCGACCCCGTGAGCACGAAATTGGCGTCGGCGTCCGCCCCGCTGTCCTCGATATAGTCGAGATCGAGGCACGGCGTGCCGCCGACGATGCCGCAGGAGATGGCGGCGACGGAATCGGTCATCGGGTCCCTGGCGACGATCCTTCTTTCGAGAAGCGTGTCGATCGCGATGCGGAGCGCGATCCAGGCGCCGGTGATCCCCGCGGTCCGGGTGCCGCCGTCCGCCTGGATGACGTCGCAGTCGAGCCGGATCTGGCGTTCCCCGAGGGTCGGCATGTCGACCACCGCGCGCAGCGAGCGGCCGATCAGACGCTGGATTTCCAGCGTGCGTCCGCTTTGCCGGCCGCGCGCCGCTTCCCGGTCCGTCCGCTCGTGGGTGGAGCGGGGCAGCATGCCGTATTCCGCCGTGACCCAGCCCGCGCCGGTGTTCCTGAGGAAGGGCGGGACGCGCTCTTCCACCGTCGCGTTGCAGAGCACATGGGTGTCGCCGAAACGAGCGAGGCACGATCCCTCGGCGTGTTTCGAAAACCCGGGCTCGAGCACGACCCCGCGCATCTCGTTCGGCGACCTGCCGGATGGTCTCATCGCGCCCTCCCGCTTGCTCCGATGGCCGCGGGGGCTTGTACCAGCAGCGGCTATCGTGCCGCAAATACAAAGGCTTGGGCGGTTTCCTCGGGTCCTCTCCGTTGACGGTGGAAAGCGCCGTCACTACATTCCAACCGCCCGCAGGGGGACCCATGCAGAGCGCTCCGCCAACCATCGTCGGCGAACTCAACGAGAGGTCGAGGGAGATCTTTCGGGAGATAGTCGAAGCCTTCGTGCAGACGGGCGAGCCGGTCGGTTCGCGCACGCTGTCGCGTCGGCTGCCTCAGCCCCTGTCGCCCGCGACGATCCGGAATGTGATGGCGGATCTCGAGGACATGGGGCTGTTGGACTCGCCGCACAGCTCGGCCGGCCGGCTGCCCAGCGAGGCCGGTTTGCGCCTGTTCGTGGACGGGCTCCTGCAGATCGGCGAACTCTCGGATGACGATCGCACGGCGATCGAAAGCCAATGCGCGGCGCAAAGCACCAATGTGAACCAGGTGCTGAACGAGGCGACGTCGGTAATGTCCGGGCTCGCGGGCTGCGCCGGGCTGGTCGTCGCGCCCAAGACCGATCGCCCGCTCAAGCATGTCGAATTCGTGAATCTCGGCGACGGCCGCGCCCTGGTGATCCTGATCACCGCAGACGGGATCGTAGAAAACCGGCTGATCGAGTTGCCCGTGGGGACGCCGCCCTCCGCCCTGATCGCGGCCGGCAACTACCTCAATGCCAGGCTGGTGGGCCGCACGGTCGAAACGGCGCTCCGCGACATCAAGACGGAGATCGACGACCGGCGGAGCCAGATCGATTCGATTACCGCGAAGCTGGTGGAAGCCGGTCTCGCCACCTGGGTCGGAGAACGCAATGCCGGCGCGCTGATCGTAAAGGGGCAGGCTCATCTCCTCGACGACGTCGCGGCGCTCAGCGATCTGGAGCGGGTGCGCAGCCTTTACGAGGCGCTGGAGACCCAGGAGCTCGTGCTCCGCCTGCTCGACCTCACCGGGAGCGGCGAAGGGGTGCAGATCTTCATCGGCTCCGAGAACACGCTTTTCGACATGACCGGATGTTCTCTTGTCGTGGCCCCGATCAACGACAGCGCGCGCAGCATCGTCGGGGCGATCGGCGTGATCGGCCCCACCCGGATCAACTATGCGCGCGTAATCCCCATCGTCGATTACACCGCCAAGGTCGTCGGCCGTCTGGTCGGCGGCACCGCGAGCACGGAAATCGAGGCCTGAGCCATGAGTGAGACCGACAAGCAGGAAACCGAGCGGAGCGACGATCCGGCCGGGGAGGAAGAGAAGCCGCAAGAGGCCGAAGACGCGGCGGGGACGGGCGAGGACGAATCGGCTGCCGAGCCCGGAGGGAGCGCCGAGCCCGACAAAGACTCGCCCTGGGCCGGCAAGCCCGCGGAAGCGGATGCCGACGACGCGTCCGAAGAGCGCGACTACGAGGCCGAGATCGCCGAGCTCAACGACCGGCTTCTGCGGTCTCTCGCCGAAACCGAGAACGTCCGCAGACGCGGACAGCGCGAGCGCGAGGAGACCGCGAAGTTCGCGATAACCGGATTCGCGCGCGACGTCCTGTCGGTGGCCGACAATCTGCGCCGTGCGCTGGAAGCGCTTCCCGAAGACGCCGGGGAAAACGAGGCGCTGAGTTCGCTGGTCGGGGGGATCGAGCTCACCGAGCGCGAGCTGGCCGCCATATTCCAGCGCCACGGCGTCGAGAAGATCGATCCCGCCGGCGAGAAGTTCGATCACAACCTGCATGAGGCCATGTTCGAGATACCGACCGCCGATACCGAGCCGGGCACGGTGATGCAGGTGGTCGAAACCGGATACGTGCTGAACGGCCGCCTCCTGCGTGCCGCCCGGGTCGGAATCGCCAAGGCGCCGCCGGAGCCCGAACCCGTCCCCGAGACGCCGCCGGAGGATGCCGATACCGCCGCGTGACGGCCGCGCCCGCCGGTTCCGTTGCACGGCCTAATGGGTTAGCCTCCGCCGCGATTCGCGCAAGCCACGGGGGCGTTCGTCCTTGCATTCCGCAGACCATGACGCGTCGCGAGCCGATCTCGCGAGCCGCTACGGCGAAGTCCGAGGGCTGAGCGAGGCGTTGGCGTCGCCGCTTTCGCCGGAGGACCAGCAGGTCCAGTCGATGCCGGACGTGAGTCCCACGAAGTGGCATCTGGCTCACGTCACCTGGTTCTTCGAGACGTTCGTCCTCTCGCCGCACCTGCCGGGCTACGAGCCCTTCGATCCGGCTTTCGGATATCTGTTCAATTCCTATTACGAGGGGGTGGGCGCGCGGCATCCGCGACCGGACCGCGGCCTGTTGTCCCGGCCCCCGGTCTCCGAGGTCATCGCCTATCGCGCCCACGTGGACGAGGCGATGGGTCGCCTGTTCGAGACGCTTTCCGACAATGCCTGGGCCGAACCCGGCGAGTTGATCGAGCTCGGGCTCAACCACGAGCAGCAGCACCAGGAATTGCTGCTGATGGACATCAAGCACGTGCTGTCCCGCAACCCCATCAGTCCCGCCTACCGTCCGCGCAACGCGCGCGAGGCGGTGACGGCCCCGGAGTTGGGCTGGACCGGGCACGAGGGCGGGCTCGGCCGGCTGGGCGACGACGGGAGCGGATTCGCCTTCGACAACGAGCGGCCGCGGCATCGCGTCGTCCTGGAGGATTTTCGACTCGCCGACCGTCCGGTCACCAACGGCGAGTACCGCGCCTTCGTCGAGGACGGCGGATATCGGGATCCGCTGCTGTGGCTTGCCGACGGCTGGGCCACCGTCCAGGCGGAGGGGTGGGAAGGGCCGCTCTATTGGCGCGAGGCCGACGGCGAACGCTCGGAGTTCACCCTCGCCGGCGAAACCCCGCTCGACGACGACGCGCCGGTCTGCCATGTGAGCCACTACGAGGCCGCGGCCTACGCCGCCTGGGCCGGCAAGCGCCTGCCGACGGAGGCCGAATGGGAGGCCGCGGCCCCCGCGGTGGACGAAGACAGCGCCAACCTGCTCGCCGCCGACCGCCTGCACCCCGTCGCCGCGAACGGGAACGGCCGATCCGGCCTTCGCCAGATGATCGGCGACGTGTGGGAATGGACCGCGAGCCCCTATGTCGCCTATCCCGGTTTCCGCACTTCGCCGGGCGCGGTCGGCGAATACAACGGCAAGTTCATGTCGAACCAGATAGTGCTTCGCGGGGGGTGCTGCGCGACCCCGCCCGGGCACATCCGCGCCACCTATCGAAATTTCTTCTATCCCCATCAACGCTGGCCGTTCACCGGCATCCGTCTGGCCGAGGACGGCTAGCGACACCCTGGTCGATCGCAAAAGGGAGAGCGCCATGGCAGGCAAGGACATCACCTACACGACCCGCAACGGGGAGACCTTCGACGGGTATCTGGCCGAGCCCGACGGCAGCGGCCAGGCCCCGGGTCTGTTGCTGATCACGGCGATCTTCGGGATCGACGACGAGATGAAGGAACTCTCCGACGCCTGGGCGAAGGACGGGTTCCTGGTGTCCGTGCCCGATATTTTCTGGCGGGTGATGCCGGGCCCGACCGCCGACATGGAAAAGGCGTTCGAACGCTACGGCGCGTTCGATCAGGAGCAGGGCATGCTCGACATCGAGGACCTGGTCAAGGATCTCCGGGCGAGGCCGCAATGCAACGGCAAGGTCGCGATGCTCGGCTTCTGCTTCGGCGGCCTCTACGCCCATCTCGGCGCGGCGCGCCACGGGATCGACGCCGCGGGCTCCTTCCACGGCACGAGAATCGGCGAGGCGCTGGACGAAATGCCCGGAATCGAGTGTCCGGTGAGTTTCCATTTCGGCGACGAGGACCCGGTGGTGCCGATGGACGAGGTCGCCGCCATCCGGGACGCTTATTCGGGCCACGACAACGCCGAAATCGTCGTCCATCCCGGCGCGACCCACAACTTCGCCATGCCCTACAAGGAAGGCTACCAGGCCGCGG
>JAPPHW010000047.1 GCA_028820945.1 Defluviicoccus sp. | reverse complement strand
ATGGACTGAAGACGCGCGTCGAGCGGCCGGAAACGCCGCGACAGGTTGCGCGTCAGGTTGTTGAACTCCCCAGTCCGGAAATCGACCTCGAGGTCGTCGCCGGTCCCGACATCGCCCGTCACGTCCGTACAGCCGGACAGGAACGGCAGCCCGGCGTTGATGGCGTTTCGGAAGCTGCCCCGCGGGATGCTCTCGGCAACCAGCCCGAGCCCGTGCCCGACAAGACCGAGAAATCCCTGGATATGGGGGTTCCCCTGACCGAATCGCTTGCCGGCCACGACGATGTCGCCCGGCGATACCTTGCGCGGAAAATCGGGATCGACCCCGGTCATCAGCCAGTCGCGCAGCACGGTCGGGTCCAGCTCCCGCTCTATCGCGAAGCGAAGCGGCATGACATCCCCGTCGATGCCGAGATTGTCGCCGAACTTCCAGCACTTGCCCCTGTAGATCCAGTTCACACCGTCTCCTCGATCCCTCAGTCGAGAAATTCCCTGGGGTCGGTAATCCGTCCGGTCACCGCCGACGCCGCCACCGTCGCCGCGCTGGCGAGGTAGATTTCTGCCTTGGGCGAACCGAGTCGCCCGTAGTCGTTGCGCGTCCCCGTGTTGATCGACGCCTCGCCGTCGGTAACGCCGCCGATGCGCCCCCCGGCGCAGGGACCGCAGCCCGGCTGGGTGATCATCGCGCCGGCCTCGGCGAACAGGCGGAGCAGCCCTTCGGACTCGGCCTCCACCATGACCTCCTGCGTGCCCGGCGTGACGATGAAGCGCACCCGGGAATGAACCCTGTTGCCCGAAAGGATCTCCGCCGCGGCGCGCAGATCGGCCAGGTTGGCCGCGGCGCAGGAGCCCACGAACGCGTGGTCGACCGCCCGGCCGGCCACCTCGGAAATGCCGACGACACAGTCGGGCGTGGGCGGCACGGCGACTTGCGGTTCGAGCGTGTCGAGGTCGTACTCGACGACTTCGCGGAACGCCGCATCGGGGTCGGAGACGACCGGCTCGACCGAACCGTCGACCCGGCCGGACAGGTAATCGAGCGTCGCCGCGTCGGGCTCGACCAGGACCGACTTGGCCCCGATGTCGATCGGCGTGTTGCACAGCGTGTGCCGGCCCGCGATGTCGACCGACGCAAGCGCGGGTCCGCCAAATTCGACGACCGAATAGTCGACTCGCTCGGCACCGAGGTCGCAGATCAACTTTTGCGCGACATCGCGAATGCCGGTCCCCGGCGTCAATTTGCCGACCAGGTCGACTCGCACCGTCTCCGGCGTGCGCAGCCACACCGATCCGCACGCCAGAACCTCGGTGATCTCGATCAGCAGCGGAATCGCGAGCGCTCCCACGGCGCCGAAATTGGTCACATGCACGTCGTAGGCTTCGACGAACATGCCGGGCCTGACGAACCCCATCTCGACCGGGAACACGTGGCCGTGCCCGCCCCTTCCGGCATCGAAGAAGTGTTTGATGCCGTATTTCGAGACGATTTCGCGGACCTTCTTCTGCCGTTCGACCGCCTGCGGGCTGACCGCGACGGGCTCGTGGTCGGTGCAGATAAGAACCTTGTCGGCATCGTAGAGCCGTTCGACGCCGAGTTCGGCAAGCGCCCTGTCGAAATTGACGACATACCAGTCGTGGATCGTGATCAGCTCGGGCTCCGGATACACGATATCGCCGGCCGAGATGTCGTCTCCCGTGACCCGCGACAGAATCTTTTCCGTTATCGTCTTGCCCATCCGCCGCTACTCCGGCGCGGCAAGGCCGAGAACGCTCGCGAGCGGCTCGCCCTCGCGGACCCGCGTGTCGCGCTCGCGCTCCATCCGCCGCTGATCGCGCGCGCGACCGCACACCGCCGCGCCCTCGGCCGAGGGCACGACCACGATGCCGTCGCCGTCGCCCACGACATAGTCGCCCGGCGAGACAGCCACCCCTCCGACAGAGACGGGAATACCGCGCCAGCCTTCGTGATTCTTGACCGTTCCGCGCGCCGCCACGCCGGCCGCATAGACGGCGATGCCCGTGGCGGCCATATCGTCCACATCGCGCACGCAGCCGTTGGTCACGCACCCGGCGAGGCCGCGCAGGCTGCAGACCAGGGACGACGTGCCGCCCCACACCGCCCCGCGGTCGGTCCCGCCCGCGTCTATCACCAGCACCGAACCGGGCGGCGCATCGTCCAGAGCGCGAACCACGCCGGTCGTGTCGCTGGGAAACGTCTTCACCGTATAGGCGATCCCCGAAAGCCTTGCGCCGGGCACGATGGGGCGAATATCCGGCGACATGTCGCCGCGTTTCCCTGCCGCCTCATAGATTGTCGCGGTGGGGAAGCGCCCGAGCGTTTCGGCGATTTGCTGCGGTGTCATCGATCGTCCGCGTCCCGGGGCGGCGAGAGACGCGCCACCCGCTGGATGAATGCCGGATCGAGCGTAGAAGCCGCCGCTCGGACGAGTCAATTGAAGGCCGGGGCGTTTCCGTTCAGCCCTCGCCGCCCCCAAAGCCACCGCCCATATCGACGCCTCCGAATCCGCCGGCGTCGTGGCCGCCCCCCGCCCCCACGCCATGCTCCATCGGCGCGAGATCGCTGGCCGCGCCCCCCAGGATGAAGCCGCTCATAAGGGTCATGTCGGCGGCGTGCATCATGCGGCGCTCGCGCAGGATCCGTTCGGCGCGTTCGACCTCTTTCGGATCGTCGGACCGTTTCGCCGATTCCGCCGCCGCCAACTCAAGAAGCAGCCGTTGGTACTTTCGCCATAGCCGATGAATGCGCCAGCCAGTGAAGACAATCAGCGCCGCAATAGTCAGCCCGAGGACCGCCTGACCGGCGTCGAGCCGCACGAGCAGGAACCAGGCCAGAGCGATCAACACCGCTCCATCGATCAAACGACGTAGCATGCCTCCCTCCCAACGTTGGCCGTTCTATCCGACACTTCCCGGATAGCCTTTTATTCGCAAACGATCGTAAGTAAGACCTGTCGCGGAAGGAAGGTTCTTCCTCTCTCGTCCAATGACGGCGTTGTCGAGCGCGGAAGGGCACGCGATGCCCAACCGCGCTTAGTGCTGGAGTTCGATGTAGCGGCTGACTTGGGACAAACCCTTCCCAGGGAGAGCGGGGCGGCCCTGCCTGGAGCAGGTCGACGGACCGGAACGATGCGCAACGGCGAGCGCCCGGCCACCGATCAACAGGGGCGCGGGCTTCGATGGCCCGAACGGATCACGTCTTCCCATTTGGGGATCGCCAGCCTGGATCGTTCGCCAAGCGAGGCGTAGCCGCTGCCGGACAAGCGGCACACCGGGTCGAGAAGCGCCGGGTCCACCCGCCCGTTTCGCCAGACGCCGGGATCGATGTGCATGTGGACCACCCGGCCGAATATCAGCGTCGCGTCGCCGAGCGTCATCTCGTCGACCGACACGCACTCCAGATGCGCCCTGGCCTGACCGATCCGCGGCGGCGCCACCTTCGCCGAGGGCACCGCGGTCAGCCCGCTCCAGTCGAACTCGTCCTCCTCGGGCGGAAAGTCGGTCGAGGTGAAGACCATGTCCTCAAGGACTTCCATCGTCACAATGTTGAGCACGAACTCTCCGGTCGCACGAATGTTCCGCACCGAGTCCTTGACCCCGGTGGAGCTGACCATGACATGCGGCGGGTCGGCCGACACGGCATTGAAGAAGGAGTGCGGTGCGATATTGCGCACACCGTCCGGGGACAAGCTGGAGATCCAGGCAATCGGCCGCGGTATGACGAGTGCCGTCAACAAATGGTAATTCTCCTGCGCCGACCAGTCCGATGGATCGTGCTCCAGAGGTCGGTCGAGCGACTTCGGGGGATGGGCGTGTGAGGATTTCATCCGCGTCTCCATGACGTCGGCGCCGCATGTCCGCCCGGGCGAACGATACACCGCGCCCACCGTCGCCGACCATACCCCGCTCCCTTTCCACCGGCCAGCGGCGCGACGCCAGAGCGAGTCGCTCGCCTTCGACGGCGGTCCGGCGGAAACCCCAGGCCCGGGCGGTCGCAATTGCCGGCGGAGGCAGGCTCGGCTACTGTTTCGACCCTTCGGGGCGGTCCTGCGGGAAACCCCCGGGGCAACGCGACAATCCATACAGCAACCCGACGGAGGAACAGGAAGATGTTCGGTAAAGCACGGCGAAGGGCGAGTTCGATCCCCGCACTCGGCGCGGCCGTCGCGCTCCTCGGCCTGTCCGGCGGGGCATTGGCGGAGGGGATGGCGGTGAAGATCGGATTCGCGACCGTCCAGGATCCGCAACATCGTATTGGGGAAATTCTGGCCGAGAGGTTGAACGAGCGTTCGGGTGGAAAGCTCGCCGCCCGTATTTTCCCCGCCGGCCAGCTGGGCAAGATCGCCCGAATGATCGAGGGCATCCAGCTGGGGACTCAGGAACTTCTGATCGCCCCGCCCGGGTTCCTGGTCGGACATAACGCGGCATTCCAGGTGCCGGACGCGCCCGGAGTGTTCAAGGACGTCTGGCATGCCCACAGGGCGCTTAACGATCCGGCGTTCAGCGAGCCCTATTCCAAGCTCGCTCTGGGCACCGGCATCCGGGTGCTCTCGCTCTACGTTTACGGGCCGACCTCGTTTGCCAGCCTGCGCCCGATCCGCACGATGGACGACTTCAGTGGCAAGAAGATCCGGGTCCTGGCGTCCAAGATGGAAACCGCGCTGGTCGGAAAGCTGGGCGCGACGGGCGTTCCCATGTCCTATATCGAAGTGCTGCCCGGCTTGTCCCGCAAGGCCATCGACGGCGTGCGGTCGAGCATCATCGTGATGGGCGGATCGAAATTCTTTACCGTGACCAAGTACATCACGGTCGTCGAGAGCGGGATGATTCCGAGCGCCATCTTCGCCAGCGAGGCGTGGCTGAAGAAACTTTCGCCGGATCTACTTAAGCTCGTGCTGGATACGACGGTCGGAATGGCGGAGGAGTGCACGAAGATCGGCCTCGAATTCGGAGCACGAGCCGAGAAGCTCTGGAAGGACAACGGCGCCGAGGTGATACGCCTGTCGGCGGCCGATCAGGCCGATTTCATGAACCGGGTGCGAACGCTCGGCGACGACTTCCTCGGCAAGCACGACAACCCGCAGGTCCGGGAAATGTACGCGCTCCTGAAAGCCTCAATAAAGAGGAACGAGAAATAGTCCGATCGCCTGACACGCATTCGTTTGCATGAGACGCCGGGGCTCGGACGTTCTGCCGCGTCCGGGTCCCGGCATGCAACCCGTATGGCAGGCTCCTGACAAACTTGGGTTCATCCCGGGAATGCCTGCGCCCAAAAGCGCCCGCGCCGGATCGGCGAACCCCGTGCCTGAGAAAACCCGGTCGCGTTCAGGACGCCGCATCGGCGGTCATTCGGGCGACCGCATCGGTCCACGTCATGTCGAGAAGAGCGCCGTCGAGGGCGACCAGGACCTGGCAGCTCTCCGCCATGTGCGGATAGACCGGCGCGGCGATCCCGCGCAGCTTGTCGAGGATCTCCGACGGCGCGAACGGGCGGTCCGGGCCGCCCCGCGCGCTTCGGCATTCCGCCTGGAGACTTTCGCCGGTCCGCAAGTGCCAGGTGACCCGAGCCGGCCGGTCCTCCGGCCACGGACGTTCCGGCTCGTAGAGCTCCAGCACGACCCGCTCGCGCAGCGCAGCGATTGCCGGATCGGTCAACGTGGCGGCGGAGAACGCCTCGACGCCGGTGTGGCGGAGATGGCTGACGCTGGCGACGATGTGCGGCAACGAGAACTTTGCGGCAAGGGCGGTCGCCGGCCGCTTGTTCTCCAGGGTCAGCCCGCGCCGATGGGTCTCCACGACGATGCGCTCGATGTCGCTTGCGGCCTCGATGTCCGGTCGTCGCGCCAGCAACTGCTCCAACGATTCCACGGCGGCATGGGCGTACTGGCAGCAGGCGTAGATCTTGTGGAAACCGTCCGCGATGCCCCAGGACCGGCCGAGAGCCCCCGCCAGCTCGCCGGGCCGGGCTTCCGCGCCCAGACCGCCCACGAACACGTCGTAGGGCGAGGAAGCCGCGCCGCCTATGCCCAAGCCGGCCCAGTCGACCGAACGGAGGCCAATCCAGGCGCCCACGCCGGCCCACACGTTTCGCACCAGCGCCCCCTTCACGGCGTGATCGAACGGACCCGGCGCCACCATCGTGGACGCGCCGGCGATCGCATCGAGAAACGTCTCGGTCGGCAGCCGGCGAATCGCGGCAACGCCGGCCGCGGCCCCGATGGCCGGCAGCGCCGCGTGCGGGTGAAGCCGCTGGTCGGGAAACCGGAACCCCCGGGCGAAGCGGGTGACGACCTCGTAGCCGATCGCCAGCGCCCGCAGCATCTCGCGCACCGTGCGTCCTTCGGCTTCCGCCTCGGCCCACAGCGCGGGCAGGACGCACAACCCGCCATGGCAGGGCACTTCGCGATAGCCCTCGTCGAGCTCGCACCAGCCGGCGGCCGCGCCGTTCGCGACGGCGGCAGAGTACCGGTCGGTACGCGGCCGGCCGCCCCGGAACACCGTCGCCTCGGACACCGCGGCGCGCTGCAGGAGCCGGTCGGCGAGCGGACGCAGTTCGGGCTCGTCGTGCGCCGCGACGACCGCGGCGAGATCGTCCGCCACCACCAGCGCGGCGCGGCGCCATACCGCATCGGGCAGGGAGGCGAGATCGACCTTGGCGGCCCATCGGCACAGAACCGTCACGCCGTCGGCCGCCGCCGCTTCGCCCGACCGCGCCTCGACCGGACCGTGTGGCATCATGCCCGCTGCTCCTCCGATCGGAACGGTCGGTATGCCCGTGGATCTAACTGCCGAACTTTCGACGACCGACAAGTTCCGCGAGCTTGTCCCCGTCTCCGACCGCCGCTACCGTTCGACAGCGCGAAATCCTGGCAGCCCCGAGCGCGCATCATGTCCGACCGCCGCCGGTCGGAAAAGTCCGTGCCCCGGGTGGTGACGTTCGTGTCGTTGGGTTTGCGGAAAATGTCCTCTTCCACACCCGGCATTCCCGAATTCGTCCCGCCCTCGTTGCACGAACAGGAGCGGATGGCATGAGAACCGACAAGCGCACCGTTATTCCCGGGCGCTGGATACTGGCGGGCTCCGATAACGGGCCGGAAATCGTCGAGGACCGGTATGTCGTGGTGGAGGGTTCTACCATCGCGGCCGTAACCGCCGAGCGCCCGGACGACGCCGACGAGACGATCGAGTTCGATCAGGCTCTGGTGCTTCCGGGGTTCGTCAACATCCACAATCACAGCTTCAGCGCGCCGGTGTTCCGCGGGCTCATCGAAGACGTGAGCGAAGCGACGCTCGGCGGCAACTACGTCTACAGCTTCCTGCTGCCGATGGGCGAGATGGCGGTCGACGTGCTGGACCGGGACGAGCAGCGCGCGATCGTGGAGATCGCGGTCCTCGAGCTGATCATGACCGGCTCGACGACGATCCTCGATATGTGGCGCATCAACCAGGATTTCTTCTTCGACGTGGCCCGCCGGATGGGCATTCGCGCCTATGGCTGCCCCTACCAATGGTCGTCCGCCAGCCCCGGCGTCGATGCCGATGGCCGTCCCGTCTATGGCGGGACGGGCGCCGACACGGGTCTGGCGCGGGCAATCGAGATGTTCCAGCGCTACGACGAAGGCCCGGACGGCCGCGTCAGGGTCGGGCTCGCCCCGCACGGCGTCGACACCTGCGCGCCGGACCTGCTGCGCGAAGTGCGCGCCGCCGCCACCGACTTGGGCTGTCCGATTTCGATCCACGTCTCCCAGAGCCCGCTGGAGGTCGATACCATCCGCGCGCGATACGGCAAGACCTCGGTCGAGCACCTCCGCGATCTCGGCTTTCTGGGGCCCGACGTGGTGGTCGGCCACTGCATCTACGCGACCGACGCCGACCTGGCGATCCTGCGCGACGCTGGCACCGCGGTGGCCACCTGTCCGCTGACCTATGCCCGGGTCGGGGTCACCGCGCCGTATCATCGCTTCCGCGAGAGCGGCGTCGGGCTCGGCATCGGCACCGACGGCTATTGCCTGGACATGCTGTCGGAGTTCCGCACGTCCGGCCTGCTCGCCAAGACCCATTCCGGGCGCGGCGACGCCGGCTCCGCCTTCGATCTGATCTCGGCCGCCACCAAGGGCGGCGCCGCCGCGCTGGGGCGCGAAGACCTCGGCGTCATCGCCCCGGGGGCCAAGGCCGATCTCATCGTCGTCGACATGCGCCGGCCCCACCTCTTTCCGGTGTGGGACCCGCTGCGCGCGCTGGTCTGGAACGGCTCGGGCGCCGATGTCTCGGCCGTCATGGTGGACGGAGAGATCCTGGTGAAGGACGGGACGTTCTTGCGCGCCGATACGAACGACATCATGGACCGCGCCGGCCGGGCCCTCGGCAAGTTGTGGTCGATCGCGGCGGAGCGCGGGCTGCTCAAACGCTGGCCCCGCGCCGCCGCCGCCGGCTGACCCCCTGGGCCGGGCTACCCGGCGTCCCCGGCGCCATCGTGGCTGGCGGCGATCTTGGCTGCGATGTGTTCGCCGGCGGTAATCGTCGGGAACCGCGGTTCTTCGCCCGGCGGCACGCAGGACGGGATCGCGCGGATCGGCGCATCGTAGTCGGGATGCATGAAATAGCCGATGGTCTGGCGCCGCGACCGGGCGCTGTCGAGATCGCGCGGATTGGCGACGCGGTGCAGGGTCGAAACCCAGCGCCCATTGGTCCAGCGTGCCATCATGTCGCCGAGATTGACCACCAGCGCGCCGTGGGCCGGCAGGGCGGGCTGCCAGGCGCCGTCGGGCATGCGGACTTCCAGCGCGCCATCCGCCTCGGTCATCGCCAGGATCGTCAGCGCGCCGTAGTCGGTATGCGCGCCGGTACGGAGCTGGCCGGGTTTCGGCACTTCGCGCAGCGGCGGATAGTGATGGCTCGAAAGAATGCTGAAATGACGCGCAACCGACCCGGCGAAATAGTCCTCGGGCTGGTCGAGCGCCACCGCGAAGATGCGCAGCAGGTCGACCGAGAGCCGTTCGTAGGCGCGGTAGATCGCGATCAGCGCCTCGGCGGTGCCTGCCGGGCCGTCCGGATAGATGTTGGGCGCATAGGCATCGGCCGCCTCGGGCAAGTTCGAGAAATGGCCGCGGTGGTCGTCGACCGGTCCGAGGAAGTAGGTCTCGCGCAAATCCGGCGGCGTGTCTTCGCCCAGCGTATTGGCGAGGCGGCGCGTGGCGAAACCGTGAAATCCCCTTTGCCGCGACGGCCCAACAGGATGGCACCGGTCCTTTTCGTCGCGCGGCCGGTCGAAGAAGGCCCGGGAGCGCTCGAATGCGCGTTCGATGATCTCGGTCTCGATGCCGTGGCCCGAAACGACGAGGAAGCCGATCCGTTCGCACGCCTCCGCCACCTGCCGGGCCACCGACGCCTTTCCCGTGCCGTCGAGGAACGGCGCGATGTCGATGGCCGGAATGCGGCCGCTCACGACGCTGCTCCCGGTTCGCACAGCGCGGCATCGACGGCATCGTCGTAAGCGATGTCCCGGGCGATCAGCCCGCCCGCCAAGAGGGCGGCCTTGAGACGGGCGTAGGCGGCGGCCGGGAGTGCGGTGCCGCGCGGCCAGAGACGGGCCTCGCGGTATCCCGCGACGATGCGCGCAAGGCTCTCCGGAGCAAGGTCCGGAAAGAAGTCCGGGCCGATCAGGGCGGCAATCTCGTCGGGTTCCGTCGCGTGCAGGCGCTCCAGTGCCGCGGCCATGGCTCGGGCCAGCGCCAGGCATGCAGCGCGACGCTCCGCGGCGAAACGCCGGGTCGTGTAGAAAGTCGTGAACGCGATGTCTCCGCGCACCGAGAACCGGTGCCACACATGCCCGTGCCCGCCGCGCACGAGGTGCTCGGCATAGGGCTCGAACACCTGCACCACGTCGATCTCGCCGCGCTTCAGCGCCTCGGCGTTCTCCGCCATCGGGGCATCCGGCGCGCGCGTCACCGAAGCGGGATCGATGCCCGCGCGGTCAAGGTCGTCATGCAGCGTCATCCATGGCGTCGGCACGTCGGTGGCGACGCCGATTCGGGGCCCGACCAGGTCGGCGAAGCGGAATCGCGGGTTGGCTTCGCGGCCGACCAGGATGAAGGGATCGCGGGCGACGATCTGTGCGAAGCAGACCAGCGGGCTTTCCTCGCCGCGGGCGCGGGCGGCATCGTGGTGCATCATCACCCGCATCGGCCCGCCAAAAGAGACGTCGGCGCGCCCCTCGACCAGCCCCTGCGCGGTCTCCGGCGGAGCGGGCGACAGCCGCAAATCCACCTCCAGACCCTCGGCCTCGAACAGACCGGCCCGCTGTGCCAGATAGAACGGCGTGTAGCTGCAACTGCGCAGGTTTTCGTAGAGGATGACGGATTCGCTCGCCATTGGCGCGAGACTAGAGCCTTTCCGGTCCGCTCGGAAGTGCCCGCGCGGTTGTCTTCCCGTCATGTATCGACGATAGCTGGACACCAGACCGGAGTTGCAGAGATCGAGGGGTCGAACACCCTCCCGCGCGCGGGAAGGTCCTGTGCGCCCACCCTATCGAGCGGGCGGCCGTTCGGACGGGTGCCGGCGTCTCGATCGGCATTGTCGAGCCGGTAGCTCCCGCGGTTCATTTCCAGGATATGGGCATGGCGGGCGATGCGATCGAGCAACGCGACGCTGACGGATCGACGAGATCCGCCTGGTGCCCGACGGCGACGCGCTTCGCGTCCACCTCAAGGGCGAGTTCGCGGAAATGCTCGCCCCGTCGATGAATCAAGAGGCCGGAACCAGGGGCTCCGGGCTTAAGACAACGCTGGTTGCGGAGCATGCGACCAGCGTTGTCTACACTTCGACGAGGTGTGGTTGCGAGGGTCCGGCTGTCCGCGCGGGAGAACCCCGAAGCCCCCCTGACTCAGCGAAGCAACTGCAGCGCCTCTTGAGCTACAGGGCCCGACCCCGTTGCAGACCCTGTGAACTACGCTATCGAGACGGACAAAATTCGGTCCCGCCACACGGTGGACGCCATTTCCCTGTAGTTCTCCAGCGCAGCCTCGGTGGACTTGTCGTTGTGGAAGTCCCGGCCGTTGCAGACCGGGTGCGGGCATCGTCGACCGGAATGTCGAGACGGGTCGAAAATTCCAGAGTCGCTACGATCGCGGGACAAACCGCCGCCTCGCAGCTTTGGCGCGACAGGTGTCGCGCCTATAATTCGGGAGTCCAGGGGTCGAGTCGGGAGAGAAACGTGAACGACACGCCAACGGAAATGCTTTCCATGCCACCACCGGCAGCGGACAAGCAGCCGCTGAAATGTAACGTCTATGAATACGCGCGCACGCTGGTCAGCACGCTGACCCCCATGTTCCCCTATGTGGACGAGGGCGCGATGGTACCCACCATCGCGCTGTTCTACGGTCAGCCGAACGGCGATTACGGCTATTTCGAGCACGAGAACACGGTCGACGAAGTGGCGATCGTCTTCGGCTCCGGCGCGACCACGGGGCGCGGCAAGGCCGGGCTGGTGCGCGCCAGCGCGCGCAGCCACGGCGTGGGAAACCTGCTGAGTGAGCCCGACAGCCCGGAGAGTTTCTCGCTCGTTTCCGTCACCCAGCGCCAGTCGACGGGTGTGCCGCAAACGGAGGCTGTGGCCTTCACCTGCGCTGCCTGCTCCACCGAAGTCTATCGCGAGGAGTTCGATTCCACGCCGCCGCGGCGCGGGATGCAGAAGGACGAAGTCGGTCCCGTGGGCCACCTGCACACGATCTATGGCAGCGCCCGGACCGCGCTCAACTACAACGCCGACGAGAAGAACCGAACCTGTCCGAAATGCGGCAACGTCAACGCGCCGTTCCCCCTTGGGCGATGGGGCTGGGACCGCTACCGCGACATGACCGACATCATCCGCGAGGCGCATCAGAGCCTGAGCGAGACCGCGTCCGCGGCCGAGTAGCCGGAGGGTCTCCGAATGGCTCGCAAGCCCCGCTTCGCCGCCTTCGACGAAGCCGCCAGGCGCGGCCCGTACGATGAGTATCCGATGCTCCCGGCGGGTGTGGATCCGCAAATCTGCTTGAGCCGCAACGACCGGCCCCAGCCGTTTTTCCTGATCTGCGAGCACGACACGGTTCTGGTCAACATGTCGGGCGAGGGCCGGGTGGAATTTCCGAAGGGCCCTGTCCGTTACCATCCGGTGGTCCCGGGCGACTTCGTCTACGTGCCTTCCGGCACCCCCCATCGGATCGTTCCCGACGGCGAGTGCGTCCAGCTTCGGTACAAGGCCGAGCATCCCGGCCTCGAGGCGGTCGCCTGGTATTGCGAAGGCTGCGGCTCGGAGGTCGCCCGCGAGGTCTGGGACACGGCGTTTGAGATCCCGCAGGAGGGTTATCTCCGCGCCTGCCGCGAGTTCAACGCGGACGCCGCGCGCCGGAGCTGCGCTTCATGCGGGCAGATGCATGACGAGGTCGACCTTTCGCCCTACCGCTGGGAAGCGGTGGCCGCCGAGGTCCGCGAGGACATGGCCAAGGACGCATGACCGCTCCCGCGGAGACGGGCGAGCTCGTTTCGATAGACCTGCGGCCGAGCAATACCCCGGCGGTGGGTCAGGGGATCGCCGACCGCGTGCGCCCCCGCATCCTCGGGAAGATCGCCGATGCAGGGTGCGGCAAGGACGTCGCATTCCTCGTCATGCACCCGGCGGTGAGCTTCCTGCACCACTACGTCCAGGCGCCGCTGGCCGAACGCGGGCGCGCCGTGCTCACGCTTACCAGCCGCCACCTATACAACGACAGCGCGCTCTTGATGGAACGCCTGATCCAGGATGTCGGAGGGGGCGTGCGCTGGCTGCGCGAGCGCGGTTACAGGCGCGTCGTCCTGGTCGGCAACTCGGGGGGCGGGCCGGTCATGTCGCTTTATCAGGCGCAGGCCGAGACTCTCACCATCGACTCCACTCCTGACGGACGACCCTTCGATATCGTACCCGAAGACCTCCCGCCCGCCGACGCGGTGGTCCTGCTCAGCGCGCATCCCGGGCGCCACCAGCAGTTCCGTTCCGCGCTCGATCCTTCCGTGATCGACGAGGCGGACCCGCTGGCGACCGATCCCGCGCTCGACATGTACAACCCGGACAACGGGCCGCCCTACAATCGTTCCTGGCTCACGCGATACGAGGCGGCACAGGCGCGGCGGCACGACCGGATCACCGAGACCGTGCTGGCACGTCTGCGCTACCTGGAAGACGAGCCCCGCGCCGACGACCAGGGCTTCGTCATTCACCGCACCTACGCAAAACCCGCCACGCTGGATCGCTCGATCGATCCCAACGACCGGCCGGTGGGCGATGCGACCATCTTCGGCAAGGCGCGGGCGGTGAACTACTCGGCGAGCGTGTTCGGCCGCTTCACCACGCTCAGGTCCTATCTCAGCCA
>JAPPHW010000375.1 GCA_028820945.1 Defluviicoccus sp. | reverse complement strand
ACGGTGGCCCACGGCATCAACCGGGGCGCCATCCCCGACCTTTCCCGGCCCGAAGGGGAGAGCGACTTCTATTTCGTGGCGGCGGAGGATCCCGAAACCGCGGTCTCGCGGATCGTCGAGCTGGTGAAGACCCGCATCCCGCGGCGGTTCGGGCTCGATCCCGTCCGCGACATCCAGGTGCTGTGCCCGATGAACCGGGGCGGCGCCGGCGCCCGCTCGCTCAACGTCGAGCTCCAGGCGGCGCTCAACCCGGCCGGCGAGCGCAGGGTCGAGCGCTTCGGCTGGACCTTCGCGCCGGGCGACAAGGTGATGCAGATCGAGAACGACTACGACAAGGAGGTTTACAACGGCGACATCGGCGCGGTCGTGGACGTGGACCCGGAGGCGGGCGAACTCGCCGCCCGCTTCGAGGGCCGCGATCTTCTCTACGGCTTCGGCGAGCTCGACGCGCTGGTGCCGGCCTATGCCGCGACGGTGCACAAGAGCCAGGGCTCGGAATACCCGGCGGCGGTGATCCCGGTGCTGACCCAGCACTACGCGATGCTGAAGCGGAACCTGCTCTATACCGGGGTCACGCGGGGCAAGCGGCTGGTGGTGCTGGTGGGCCAGAAGAAGGCGGTGGCCATCGCGGTGCGCAACGCGTCCGGACGCCGGCGCTGGTCGAAGCTGGACGAGTGGCTGGCCGGCGCGACGGTCGGCAGGGAAACCGGAAGCTCCAGGGATGCCCGGTCTCATCGGGAGCGGCCGTTGACCGGCGCCATGTCTTGCGGGTAATCGGGGAGCGACACAGGACAGGATGGCTGGGGAGGAAGACGGATGAACAAGGCGGAGATGGCCGATCGGCTGGCAGCCCGAACCGGCATGAGCAAGTCGGCGGCGAAGGAAGCGGTTGACGGCGTATTCGCGGTCATCGGGGATGCACTCGCCAAGGGCGAGGAAGTTCGGATTGTGGGGTTCGGGACCTTCGGCACCAGGAGCAGGCCGGCCCGTACTGGCCGCAACCCAAGGACCGGAGAGGCGGTCTCCATATCGGCGTCGATGTCGCCGACATTCAAGGCAGGGAATACGCTGAAGGATGCCGTGAACCCTCGAAATACGCTATGAGCGGGGATCCGTCGGCATCCGGGGACATGCGAAGCCAGTGGGGGACAGCAGGTTGAAATCACGCGCTTACGCTGCGATGACCGGCAGCACGACCCGTTCCTCCAGGCGGACCGCCGAATCGAGGCCAGGCTTGGGATTGCGGCGGTCAGCTCGGTCGCAGGCGGCGCGTTGCGACAGAACAGGCAGAAACGTGTTCGCAGTTATTCGTCGCTAATCCGATTGGATGCCAAGACAGCCAATGGCATGCCACTCTCGTGCTGCCGCCCTCCCACTGCCCAAAGTCAGCTACCCGCTACCTCCTTCCACTCCGACTAACATTAAAATTTTCCCTCGCCGCATTTATCGCGCGAACTACCGACCGACCTCCCAACCCATGTTCTTCATAAAATGCGTGCCGATTGCACCTGCGAGCGTACTCTCGTTGAAAATACTCACTCAACAGATCAAGAATTCTTCCATTCGCCTGTCGGGTTAAATTTCCCGGTCGTGACTGACCCGCCCATATCTGCCCCATCTCATCCGCCACGCCTCTAGACGCAAACTGCATATTGGGAGTTATACCAACCAAATATTCCGTCCGTTGGACAAAAAACCGCATGTGAATAAATCCCGTAGCGTGCATACGCACTGCATCGTCCTGGGTCAGTTCGCCTACTACGAGGTTCTCGGGTTCAATCAGTCCCCATTCCACCAACTTTTGAGAAGCCGCAAACGCATCATCTTCGCTGTACCCTAACATGCCCATTTTCTTTATGACCGTGCTGACGCTTGCATAACCCTCTTGAGTGAAATCTATTCTGGTCTTCCTGTTTCGGATCAAATAATCTAGTATGTCAGAAAAAAGCAAATTGCTTGGTCTTCCATAATCGAGGTCTGCATCCAAAATGTTCCGAATATACCCGGATCTGCCATTGTAGTACCTGTACCGCTGCCTCATGAGCGACCTAATAATCCTGTATTCCTGGATACGGTTCGCCCCTCCAGTCAGTACCGTTCCGGTGATCTGGCTAGTTGGAATATGCGGCGACACTAGTATATCGGCGAACATTCCCAGTGCCCGACGAACGTCTCTTGCCACCAGCGCCTCAAGCGCAGAGGCCACCTTAAACGTTCGCTGACCAAACATTGACAAGTAAATTGTCATCAAAAACTCTCCCAGCCTTGATGCCGGGTAGCGTATCGTAATTCCTGATGACAGTGGATATTCCTGCCTTCGCGCCACCTCACCCGGCAAGACCTCCAAAACAAGCTCCAATCGCTTACGAATGACTTGGGCAAATCTAGGCGCACGGATGTAGAAATTTATGGCGTTGGCGAAAGCATCTAGTGGTGGTTCGTCCCGGTGTGCTTCGAATGTCGAATCTCGCAAGTTAACAATAACAAATGCTCGCGTAAGGTCCTTAAACCATTGTGCGGCCTCGAAGATTGCCAATTGTTGATCTCGAGATCGTCTATCCACATTGTCAAACACAATGACAATGCCTAAACCTTTTTCCCCAGAATAATGGCGTGTAACGCATCTCGCAAATTCAGTGGAATCTCCAATTACATCATCCAAATAGCTTGCGCGACGCCGTTCGAATTCCACTGGATCCGCCTTTTTCAATCGCCTATTCGGTCCTTTCTCAAATCTCTTTATTTCGTGGGAACAAATTCTTTCGATTTCGGTAAGGTCAAATAGGTCGATTGAGTTGACTTCTGAGAAAGATTCCAGAAACTTTTCTGCTATCCAATTTTGAAGATTGCTGTCGGGAGGCAAAGTGTTAAAGTTCAAGAATGCCCATCTGGTGCGTTGGCGAGCCTCCGATGACAGCAAGGTACGATAAAAGCGTTGAATAAATAAACTTTTACCCGCGCCTACGGAGCCAACAATTAGTTGGACCCGGCTGTAAAAGTTTGGGTTGCTGGCAAACTTCTGTAATTCAGTTGAGATCCCGGAAGCCTTGTGTCGACTAGTCTCAATTACACGGAGTTGATTTCCCGCGATATGTGTCCCTCGATCTTTCAGGTAAGTCTCTAGGACTGCTTCATATGTGCCCAACTCTTCGGATGTTACGTACGCTCGATCAATTACTTCTTCGGGTGTTTCATCCGAAGTGGCGCCAAAATATTTTGTCAGTACTGGGAATAATGGTTCGGCGAATTCATTTACACCCAACTGTTGGTTCAATCGAGCGTTGCCTCCCATGAAGTTAGCAACGGAGAAAAACGGCCGGGACGCGAAGTGAGCGCTCAGTCGACGGGCGTTTCCTTCGAGGGCTTCACGACCAATGGTGTTATGGAGCGCGGATAGAGCGGAAGAGCCAGGAGTTAACTCCTTACAGGGAAATGTAAGTAATGTGGATTCAGAGTCCCAAGAGCAAAGTGCCAGCTCGTGCCCGTTACAGCCAAGTATGAATTCAATGGGGTTCACATTAGGTGGATAACGCTTATTGATTTCGGTGGCATACAGTCTAGCTTCTCTTATAGCCGTTAGAACGGAGTCGTCCGGAGACTTGACCTCAATAATAAGCATTGGTAAACCAGAGATCCATACAGAGTAGTCGGGGTAATAGCCGAAGCGCCGACCCGCGGTCTTGTCAATTTCTGTCGGAGTCATGTACTCCTTGGTACGTATCCAGTTCGAGGGAAGAGCCAAAAAGCTCTTATGAATTAGAAAGGGGTACAGAAGCTTTTGTTCAACATCACTCTCGGTGTTAAGTAGGGTGAGGTTAAAGGTCGGTGGATGGTGGTTGGTAGGAAGAGGAATTCGAGCAATCATTCGATATTCTCGGATTCAGCTTGGTTATACCGTGGGGCTCTGGGTAGGAGAATTGCCGCGCTTGGTCATATTTGAATGTCGCGGGGAAGATGAGGTGATCAGAGGATACTCCTGCAGTGGCGTTCCGGGGCTCGGCATGAAAAGGTCGGCTTTGGTGGGTTCCAGAGGCGGTCATGGTTTTTGTGGGGAGGTAAGCATGGCTCGAAAACGGCTCAGGTTCAATAGCAAGGGCGAGGAGCGAGGAGAAGGCGGAAAGCGTTCGTCGGGGCCTCCAGCGCTCTGGTGGCGGTGCGGTTCCATTGCAGCTCGCGTACGATCCCTTCAAAAACCGCTTTCCGCCGCTTCCGCCCCCCGACAAGGTCATGCAGGGCCAGCCGTGCCCAGCAGTTGAATTCCACCCCTTCCGGAATGAAGACCGGGAATGGGTCGGCGGCCTGTGCACTCCAGTAGTTCGCTGAACAAGAACGGCTTTTCGCGGCTCGGCCAGAGCCGCCGCGATCCCGACATAATAAAATAAAACATGGCTTGCAGACACGCCGCAGCGCCGCGGATCGACAGCTATCGCTTGGGCGCCTTGCGGTGGCGGTGTGCGGCGTGGGCCCGTGTCACCGGCTCGGTCGGCGAGATCGGCCTGGCAATGTAGTCGGGCGCGCCGAATTCGAGCGCCGTGGCGATGGAGACTCTGATGGGCGGCCGCCACCGAATACCGCGATTGCCGCGCCATCGAACAGCGCACCCGCTCGGTTGGGCGACTCGCGTCCGTCCGCGCTGCCGCCCGCCGATCCGTCCTCCCGTTGCCCGCGCCGCGCGAGACCGGACCGATCGAAGGCCGAATGCCGGAGGGAGCAAGCGGGTCGAAAGAGAACCCGTGCCCGAACGGTATGAGGTTCGCCCTTGCTGTCTTGAGATTGTCCGGAACGCGGCGATTCCCGCGCGCCTGGGGAGCGCAATCCGTCCTTTCGCGTCCTGCGTATTGGATTGCCCTATCCGGTTCCGAACAAAACGGTATTGGCGGCGGTTCGGCATCGCACCCACATCCGATGGCGACACGGCTCTTCCATTCACTGGAAACGGGAAGCGCACACCGCACCGAAACCTGCAAGCCGCAAGGAACGAGACCATGAACGACCGCCGCATTCGCAACATCTTCACCGCGCTCGCCGTGCTCGGCGTTTCCGCAGCAGCTGCGGCATCGGCATACGCCGCCATTTGGATTCCGTAGAGACCCGGCCCGAACCCAGACGGGCGACGTCTGCCGCTTGCCGTCGCGTCAGCCGGCGTGGAACGCCTGGACGGCGGGCGCGACGACGGCCTGCATTGACAGCGTCGCCGCGGTGGCGCGGCAGCGGCCGGCGCGGTCCCTGGCCGTCCCTCCGGGAGCTGGATGCTGAAGACGGCGGAGGCCGCGGGGCGGCGCTGACGGCGTCCATCTTCGCGCCATTCGCCGGAAAGCCGCGCAAATTGTTCCTGCTTCTCCCCTAGGTTGGGGACGCGCGATCCCGGGCGGCGCCATACAGTCCGGTCTCGCGTCGGCGCTTGCCGCTCCATGCCGGCTTCACGGCATACCGTCCGCGCATGAATGTTCCGGCGATCGGCATTATCCACGGGGGGTCCGGTTCGCTAATGAGAACAGGCGGAGAAGGGAGAACGCAGGGACCGTGTTGCCACCTCAATCCCCGGCGCATCCTCCGAGGACGCGCCCCTGTCGAGACACGGGGAACCGGACGATGAGCGTTCCAGGCGCCCGATATCAGGGACATCGGGCGATGGAACGGCCCCCCGGCGGCCGGAAGGCCCGTGCGGCGTCCGATATGCATGGAATATCAACCTCTTGCGCGGCTTTCCGGGTGGCGCCGAGCCGCTTCTTCCGGGTCCGGATTACGCGCGATAGCTGTCGCTATCGAGCGTAAAGTTGTCAATATCGCATTCGCCCCGGCGCCGCGCCGGACCCGCGACGGGGTACGGAATCCCGCCTCCCTCTGCCGACAACGCGTTGAACTAACGGAAGTTTTCCGGGATCGGCCGGCCCCGTGCGGGCCATGCCGTCAGCACGCCGGACCCGCCGGCGGTGCCGATTATTATGCTCGATAGCATTTTCCGGATCTGCGCCCGTGAGGCGCGCGCGGGCGGGTTTCGGTCGCCCGCATGGCACCATCACGGATAGGGCATCATAGCCCGTCGGTCATATCCGTACACCCCCGGCGCCGCTCAACCCCGCTCCTGCATCCGGGCCAGCTGCGCCGCCCCGCTGCGCCGCGCCAGCAAGCGCTCGCCGTAGCGGTTGACCATGGCGGTCGACTTCCACCGCCCGGCGTGGAGGATCGCCGGCAGCTCGATGCCGGCGGCCACCATGTCCTGGGCCGCGCCGACCCGGGCGGAGTGCCCGGAGAGGCCCCCGGCCACCGCTTCCGGCAGGCCGGCCTCGCGCGCCATCGCCTTGAAGATGCGCGGCACCTGGCCGGGATGGAGCCGCGCGCCGATCCGCCCGCCCTTGCCGACCGATCGGAACAGCATGCCGTCCGCGATACCCGCGCGGTCGAGCCACGTGCGCACCAGCCGCACGGTGTCCGCACCGACCCAGACGATCTCGCCCCGTCCCTCGCCGTCGGTCTTGGAGCGGCGCACCAGCAGGCTGCCGTCGCCCTGCAATTCCTCAAGCAGATCGGGGACTTGCAGGGAGACCAGCTCCGCCCGCCGCAGCATCGCGTCGTAGGCCACGGCGAGCAGCGCCCGGTTGCGGTCGTCGATCGTTCTGTCGCCCGCGGCCTCCAGCAGCCTCTGTCGTAGCGGCCAAGTCAGCCCCGTCGCCTGGTCCTGGCGGCGGCCCTTCTTCCGGTGCATGCGCTTGAGCGCCAGCTGCACCGGCGGGCTCTTCAGCGTCTTCTCCACCCCGAGCGCCCGGTGGGCGATGACCAGGCTGGTGACGTAGCGCCGCACCGTGGCCGGTGCCCGCACTTCCGCCTTGGCGTCGACGAAGGCGGCGACGGTCTCCGGGCTCGCCGGCAGCGCCCGTTCCCCCCGCTCGGCGCACCACGCGGCGTAGATCGCGAGATCGGACTTCAGCGCCCGCTCGGTGTTGCCGGCGAACGCGCCGTTTGCCGCCCGGAGGAACCGTCCGAGCTGCTCGGTGAGCGCGGGCTCGCGTTCCGGTCCCGGCTCCTCGCGGGGGTCGAGCGGGGGTTCGAGATACATGCGCGCGCCTCCGGACCGTCCAATCACCAGCCCGTGGATTACGCGCGATAGCGACAGTTATCGCGCGTAATCCGGCAGCCGTGAGGAGCGTCGCATGCCTGTTCCGTGTTCCCGTTTCCAGCCCCTCCGCCCCGCGCGCGGGCTGTGCGCGGCCCTGTACGCGCTGGCCTTCGCGCTGCCTATGCTGATTGGCGCCGGGACGGCGGAAGCGCAGACCAACAGCGCGCCGACGTACAGCGGCCCGGCGCCCAGTACCGTCAACGCGACGGCTGGTGGCCTTGTGTCGCTGCTGATATCCGAGAGCGACTTCAGCGACCCGGACGGCGACACGCTGACGTTCTCGGTTTCCGTGACGACCCGCACAGACGTTTACGATAGCAACACATATCCCCTTTGGAACAAGAACCTCGGAAGACTATTTTTTTCGCACAATGCCGCATGCGAGCTCGCCGCCCTCACGCCGAGGGTAGGGGCACCGCACAACACGGTCGCCACCATTACGGCCACCGATCCGGGCGGCCTGACGGCAACGACGACGCGGACTTACCGTCTGCCGGCGAACTGGCCCAACGACTGCGTCAACGACCCCTCGGGGGTGAGAATACCGATCCCGGACCGGGTGGCGCTGTCGGGCAAGCCGTTCCGCTACACCGTCCCGTCCTACACCTTTGTTGACCCGGATTTCGGCGCCTGGATCTATACGGCGTCTCAAGCAGACGACACCGCGCTGCCGGCGTGGCTGACGTTCGACGCGGCGACACGAACGCTTTCCGGCACGCCGCGGACGTCGGACGCCGGCACGATCTCGGTGAAGGTGTCCGCATACGGTAGCTCGACCTTCGTCGCCGACACCTTCGAGATCAGGGTCGGCGCGCAGGCCGACTTTGCGCCGCCCACGCTCTCCAGCGCGACGCTGGACGCCCGGACCCATGTCGCGCGGCTCGCCTTCGAGGGACGCCCCCTCGATCCAGAGCGTTGTCCCGAGCCCGGAGCCTGGACCTTCAAGGTGGACGGCGAGGACTATCGCCCCTGGGGCGTGACGTGCGGGACCGACTCGGTGACGCTCCGGTTCCCGAACTATGGGGCCCCGGGACTCCGCAACCACCAGACCGTCACGGCGAGCTACAACCGCTGGCAGGCGGGCGGCCATGGCGTCAACGCTGCGCTCAGGTCCATCTACTTCGTCTCGGTGGAGAGCTTCACCGACCAGCCGGTGACCCTCACCTCGGCGCCGGACGTCAGGAGGCCGACGCCCTCCGGCGCGGTGGTGGACGGGCGGAATCTGACGCTCACCTTCAGCGAGCCGCTGAATGCCGGCTCGGCGCCGGCGGGCAGCGCGTTCTCGGTCAGCGGCGGTCGGACCGGCACGGGCACTGCGTCGATCGATGGTGCCACCGTGCGGGTGACGCTGAACTCCGCCGTGAGCGACGGCGAGACCGTGACGGTGAGCTACTCGAAGCCGGGCGCGAACCCGCTGCGGGACCGCGCCGGCCTCCAGGCGTCGAATTTCCGGCACGCGGTGCGCAACATCACGGGCCCGCCGGCGCTCACCGGCGCGACCGTGAACGGGACGACGCTGACGCTCCGCTTCGACGAGGCCCTGAACGCGGGCTCGTCGCCGTCGGGCGGCGCCTTTACGGTGACCGCCACGCCGTGGGGCGGCACGGCCCGCACCATTGCGGGCAGCGGCAGGGCGCGCATCTCCGGCGCGACGGCGACGCTGACCCTCGCCTCGTCGGTGAACCACGACGACACGACGGTCACGGTGCGTTACGTCCAGCCGTCCGCCAACCCGCTGCGGGACCCCGCCGGCGACAGGGTGGCGAGCTTCTCCGGCCAGGCGGTGGCCAACGACACCGCGGCGCCGCCCGACCGGCTCTGGTCGGGCACGGTGACCCTGGGCAATCTCGGCGGCAGGCGACTCGGATGCGTCGGCGCGTCCGCCTGCTCCTCCGCGCTGACCTCCGACCGCATCATCTATCGCGGCGAGCCCTACCGGATTACGGAAGTGGTGTTCACCCGTCAGCATCAGAACGCGTTGGCGGAATGGGGCGTCCGCGTCAAGCTGGACAAGGCTTGGCCCAGCACCTTCCGCAGCGGGGCGTCGCTCTATGTCGGCGTGAGGGAGCAGGAGCTGCTCCTCGCCGACGGGACCACGGATGGCGGAGCCAAGGCAGAGTGGACGGAGACGGGCATCGTCGGCCTCCGCCAGGGCGCGACGGTCTTGCTCCGGCTGGGGCAGTACACCGGCGTCTCCGGCTTCGGGTCGGAGAACAATCTCGGCATCATCGACCTCGACCAGGCGCAGGTGACCGACGTGTCCGTGGTCTCGGATCCGGGCGATGACGACACCTACCGCCTGGGCGACAGCGTCCAGGTACGGGTGACGTTCAGCGAGCCGGTGGCGGTCGGCACGGAGGACGGCTCGCCGCGGCTGAAGATCGACCTCGGCGGCGACGACGGCGCAGGCGAGCGCTGGGCGGCCTACGCTTACGGTTCCGGCACGAACAACCTCACCTTCGCCCACGACGTGGCCTGGCCCGACCAGTCCACCGCGGGCATCGCCGTGCTGCGGAGCACGCTGGAGCTCAACGGCGGCTCGATCCAGTCGGTGGCCGACGGCGAGGACGCGCGGCTGGCGCATCGCGGCCTCGATCCCGATTCCGGCCACATGGTCGACTGGCAGCAAGTGGCGGCGCAGGCCCCGACGGTCACGGACACGTCGGTGGTCTCCGATCCGGGCGCGGACGACACGTACGGCGACAAGGACGAGATCCGCATCCGGGTAACGTTCAGCGAGCCGGTGCATGTCACCGGCACCCCCCGGCTGAAGATTAAGATGGACCCGAACTACGGCGAGAAATGGGCGGACTACCAGAGCGGCGCCGGCACGACGATGCTGGAGTTCGGCTACACGGTCGGGGAGCCCAATATCTCCACCGAGGGCATCAAGGTGGTGGGCGACTCGCTTGAGCTGAACGGCGGCGCGATCCGGTCGGCGGATACGTCGGCCGCGGCAGCGCTGGCGCATGACGAAGAGGACCACGACTCCGAGCACAAGGTGGACTGGCGGGTGGCGAGCGACACGCAGGGCGCCGTCGGAAGCGTCGGCGGGACCCCGACGGTGAGCCGCGTCGCGATCGTGAGCACCCCGGCTACGGGCGACACCTACCGCTACGGCGAGGCGATCCGCATCCGGGTCACGTTCAGCGAGCCGGTGCAGGTGACGGGATCTCCTTCGCCGTCGCTGAAGATCGACATGGACCCGGCCGCCTGGGGCGAGAAGCAGGCGTCCTACGAGAGCGGCCGGGGCACGTCGGCGCTGGTGTTCGCCTACTACGTGAGGGACCCGAACTACTCGCCGCAGGGGATCAAGGTGGTTGCCAACGCGTTCCAACTCAACGCCGGCGCGATCCGGTCGGTGGCGAACGGGACGGACGCGGAGCTGACCCACGGCGAACTGGACCACGACCCGAAACACAAGGTGGACTGGCGCCCGTCGCTCTCGGTGGCGGACGTGAGCGCGCGGGAGGGCACGGACGCGAACGCCGCGTTCACGGTGTCCTTGAGCCGCGTCTTCTACACAGCCGCACACAAGGTGACGGTGGACTACGCCACGTCCGACGGCACGGCGACGGCGGGCGCGGACTACACGGCGACCTCGGGCACGCTCACCTTCGCGGCGGGCGAGACCACGAAGACGGTGAACGTGCCGATCCTCGACGACGCGGTGGACGAGGGCGAGGAGACCTTCACGCTGAGGCTGTCCAACGTCGTTGGGGCCCACATCGCCGACGGCGAGGCGACGGGGACGATCACCAACGACGACCCGCTGCAGAAGATGTGGCTCTCGCGCTTCGGGCGCACGGTGGCGGGCCATGTGACGGACGCGGTCTCCGACCGTCTTGCGAACCCGCTCACGGGTGCGCAGGTGACGGTCGGCGGGCAGCGCGTCGACCTTGCCGAGACCGAAGACGAGGCGTGGCTCGGCGAGGCGCTGACCTCGGTCGCGCGGGCGCTGGGCGCCTCGGAGAGCCCGGCGCCTGGCGACGGTCCCGATGGGTTCGGGGCAGGCCTCGGATCGAGTCCGGGACAGGCTGGGGCAGGCCTCGGTCTCCGCGGGTCTCCGACCCTCGACAGCGCCACCACGCGCGACCTGTCGGGCCGCGAGCTGCTGCTCGGGAGCGCGTTCCATCTCGCCAAGGAGGGCGAGGGCGGCGCACCGGGCCTAGCCGCCTGGGGCCGGGTGACGGTGGGCGGCTTCGACGGTGAGGAGCGTGCGGACGACGGCAACCTGCGCATCGACGGCGAGGTGACGACCGGCATCTTCGGCGCTGACGCGACGTGGCACCGGCTGCTGGCCGGCGTCGCGGTCTCAGTGAGCGAGGGCGAGGGCACGTTCTCCCAGCCCGGCGTCGACTCCGGCACCATCGAGAGCACGATGACCACGGTGAGCCCCTATGCGCGGCTCATGGTGAACGACCGGCTCTCGGTCTGGGGCCTGGCGGGCTGGGGCACCGGCGACATGACGATCACCCAGGCGGCGAACGGGAACCAGGCGGAGCGGGTCGCCCGGACGGACCTGGAGATGCGTCTCGCCGCTCTGGGCGGCCAGGGCGCGCTGCTGCAGGCGGACGAGACCGGCGGCTTCAACCTTGCGCTCAGGGCGGACGCGTTCTACGTGGAGACGGAGGCCGAGGCGGTTTCCAACGAGGGCAATACCACGGCAGATGCGAGCCGGGTGCGGCTGGCGCTGGAGGGCAGCCGGGCGTTCGAGATGGGCGGCGGCACCCTCACGCCGGGGCTGGAGCTCGGATTGCGCCATGACGGCGGCGACGCCGAGACCGGCACCGGCGTCGAGATCGGCGGCCGCGTCTCCTACGAAGACCCGGAGACGGGCCTGAGCGTCGAGGCGCGGGTGCGTACGCTGGTCGCGCACGAGGACTCCAACTACAAGGAGTGGGGCGCGTCGGGCGCGGTGCGGCTCGCGCCGGGAGAGCGGGGCCGCGGGCTCTCGTTCAGCCTTTCGCCCACGTACGGCGCGGCGTCGAGCGGCATCGACCGGCTGTGGGGTGCGCGCGACGCGCGGGGGCTTGCGCCGGGCCATGAGTTCGAGGCCGGGCAGCGCCTTCAGGGTGAGCTCGGCTACGGGCTCGGCCTGTTCGGCGACCGGTTCACGGGTACGCCGAACCTCGGCTTCGGGCTCTCGGACAACGCGCGCGACTACCGCATCGGCTGGCGTCTGACCTCGGCGGTGCGGAACGATCCGGGGTTCGAGGTCAATCTCGACGCGACCCGCCGCGAGAGCGCCAACGACAACGAGCCGGCCGAGCACGGGGTGATGCTCAGAGGCGCCGTTCGCTGGTAGGGCGCGGGAGACGGACGCATCCGGGCGCAGCCGACATTCGGTCGGGAGCGGGCGTGGTGGAAGTGGACGTAGTCCTGGCTGGCAGGCGGGCCGGCAAGTCGTTGCGCGAGATCGCGATCGATCTCTACGGCCGCGAGAAGGTGGACGCCGACTGGTACGCCGATAGCTGGATCCGCGTCAGAATCCGGCGGCTGGTGCAGCACGCCCGGGACGAGGCGCCAGACGCCGGGACCGGGCCCCGGCCTCCCGGCCGGCGGTAGGCATCGGCGGACCCGATGGTGGCCGAGGGCGATAGGCGGCCCCGGGGACGGTTGCGCGGACTCCGGGCGCGCCGATAGGACGGCGGGTCCGGCGATGGGTCGCGGCAAGGCGGCGGACGCGGAGACGGTGCGGGGCGCCTGCGCCTGGGCCTGCATGCGGCGCGACCCCGGCTACCGCGCGGCCTGGGCGGCGCAGGCGGGCCCGGTGCTCCTGGAGGCAGGGCCGTTTCCGCTCAGGGTCCAGACCCGGGCGGACCTCGCGGCGGCGGACTGGGGGCTCGCCATCTGGGAGAACCCGGACGTGGAGGCTTGGCGTACGCCCTTCCTGCCCGGCATGCCGACGCTGGTCGCCGAGCCCGACCCGGACCCCTGGCCGGACCCGACGCCGCTGCTGGGGCTGCTCGGCGACGCGGGCGCGCGGTTGGAGGGGCTCAGGCTGATGAACGGGCGGTTTGTCCTCAAGGTGGAACTGGGCGACGCCGTACTGCAGATCCTGGTCCCGTCCGGGCGGGCGTTCGGACCCCGAGACGGAATCATGGCGAAGCTGGGGCTGGACCTGCCGCTGGAGGCCCCGGTCGGCCGGATCGCGGACCTGTGGCGGGTCGCCGGCCGCCCGCCCCCTCCTCGGCCGGGGTGGGCCAGGGTCGGGAAGATCGCGCGCTGGTGTCGGTACTGGACGGGCTCGGGGCGGAGAAGTCGCACCGCTGGATGGCCGAGTGCATCTGGGGCGAGAAAAGGGTCGACGAAGAGTGGAGCTCCGAAAGCTGGATGCGCGCGCAGGTCCGTCGCTGGATCCCGAAGGCCAAGGTGCTCGCAGGCGGCGGCTGGCGCGACCTCGTACCCCGCCATGTTCCGGAGCTGTGGCGGGACGCGCCGCCTGCGGGGCCGGACGCCTAGCTCAGAGTGTGAGAATATCAGCTCGCCGCAGGCTGATTTCGATTGGTCTGGA
>JAPPHW010000082.1 GCA_028820945.1 Defluviicoccus sp. | reverse complement strand
TCGGCATTTCTTTCGTCAACTATCTGGCCGAGCTCCCGTTCTTCCGCGACGAGGTTTTGCCCCGCCTGGAGCGTTTGGGCCTTCGCCAGGCCTGCGCCCGCGGATAGAGCGGGCGGGCGCGGGCATCGGTGAGGGTCTTGCCAGTCATGTAGACGGTCCTGCGGTAGGTCTCGAGCGTGCTCGCCTTCCTCTCCGGACCGACGGAAAGAAACTCCTGGAAGGCCTCGCGCAGCGTGGGCACCGAGCGCGACCGGGTCCGCCCCTCCGCCGGACCCTCCCCGACGGCGACCCTGCCCAGCGTCTCGTGCGCGATCCGTCTTGCCTGCTCGGCGGTCACCGGTCCGTGCCGGCCGATGACCAAGCGCCGGTTGGCGGCCCGCCTGCCGCCGCCGGAGGCGCGGTAGTTCACCAGATAGGACCCGCACGCCCGAGGGCTGGACGCGCATCCCGAACCCGGTCAGCCTGTCGTCCCAGGCGATGAAGGGCTTCTCTCCCGGCTTGAGGGCCTCGACGGTCCTTTTGCTTAATGTGAGCTTAACATTGGCCGTCCGCTTTCCGGCAATAGTTGACATGCCGCATGCCTTTTCGAAAGTCATCCAAATGTCACCTACAGGATCAACACATGAAAGCCAACCGGAGCGCGTTCCGCTGACGTCAGTCCGGCGATGGCGAATCCGGAAGGTCCTTCATTCACTAACAAAATCATACACTAGGCCATTCCAGCGCATGCGAGCGCGCGCCTGTCGCAGCTGATGCATTTAATGTTTCACGTGAAACAAAGGTCAACCTTGCTGACTTATCCAATCTCTCAACAATGCGCGGTAAGTGACAAAATACGTGCCCCCGCATAACAATGTTTCGCGCGCCGAAGGGAATCGCGTCCCCGGGGGACGGGAATCGCCGAATCGGGCCGCCCAGGGCGAATGGGCACGCTAGGCGGATTTTCTATTCGCCGTACAGTTTGCAACGAATAGCGTGAAAGCCCCCACCCGTTCTACCCCATCTCTTTCGCGAAGCGTTCGGCGAAGGCGCGGTATCCGGTGGGCTCGCGGCCGAGGATGGCGCGGAGCGCGAGCGCGTTGCCGCCGGGATAGCCGTGCGCGTCGTAGTGGTCGCACATTCTGGCGTAGGCCTCGATCGACCACTTCGCCCAACCGCGTTCGGCGGCCCAGGATCTCCAGTCCTCGAGCGAACGCTGTCGCGCCGTCACCTCCCGTCCCAGCACCTCGGCGAAGATCGCCGCCATCTCCGCATGAGTCAGCGATTCGCCGCTGCACAGCTCATAGGTGCCGCCGCGCAGCGTGGGATCGGTCAACACCCGGGCGATCGCCTCTCCGAGGTCCCCGGTATCGATGACGCTCATCTTCCGGTGTGGCGAATAGGGGCGCGGATAGACGCCGTTATCGACGACATCGCGCCATTCGACACGGATGTTCTGCATGAACATCGAGGGCTGGACGATGGTGAAGGCGAGGCCCGATTCGATCACCGCCTCCTCGATCCGCAGTTTGGTCGCGTGGTGATCCATCCCCGACATCTGCGGGTGGAAGGCGGACGAGTAGACGAAATGCCCGACCCCCTCCCCCTTCGCCGCCTCGACGGCGCGAATGCCGATCTCGGCCTCGTCCTCGGTGAAGCGCGGCGAGACAAGCAACACCGACTCCGCCCCGGCGAGGGCGCGCGCGAGATCGGCATCGGAACGGAAGTCGCCGATGACGGTCTCGGAAACGCCCAGACCGGTAAGCCGCTCGGCCGAGCGCGGGTTAGAGGTAAGTGCACGGACGCTGGCGCCCATCCGGGCGAGATGGCGGATCGCGGGCGTACCGACGGCGCCGGACGCGCCGACGATGACGATCATGGCGGGCGGTTCAGGCGGCTTCGAGCGCGGCGCCCGCGCGTTCGATGCGGGCGTCGGCCATCGCCTGGGCGATGCGATCGATCTCGTCCGGTTCCGGCTTGACCAGCGGCGGCCGCACCACCGCGCGGGGCAACCGGCCGAGAATCACCAGCGCCTCCTTCATGCGGTTGTGCATGTCGCCGAACGGCTCGGTGTAGAAGCAGGCGGCGGCCGGGTAGATGCGGTCGTTGATTTCCCGGGCGCGCGCGAGGTCGCCCGTCCTGACCGCCCGGAACAGCGCCACCTGGAGATCGGCGATCACGCTGCCCGCGCCGGATAGCAGCCCGTCGCAGCCCATGGTCAGCGACGACATCAGCCAGGCGCTGTTGGTGCTCAGCACATGCACCGGCCGCGGCAACGACTGGAGGACGCGGATGTGGCGCTCATGCTCCATCGGCGGCGACCAGTCCTTGATCGCGCGGATCGTCGGCACCTCGTCGGCCATGCGGAGAAGCGTATCCAGCGGATAGGCGTAAGCCCCCGGGTACTGGAACACGACGATGGGAAGGTCGGTCGCATCCGCGATGGTCTTGAAATGGGTGACCGCGCTCTCCGGCCGCTTCTGCCCGCCGAACAGCCCGATCGAATGGGGCGGCAGGACGAGCAGCGCCGACGCGCCGCCGGCTTCGGCCATGCGGGCGATCCTCGCCGCCTCGAGGCTGCCGTCGGCATAGACCCCGTTGATCACCGGCAGGCGGTCGCCGACCTCCTCCATCGTGAGGTCGAGGATGCGGACCTGCTCCTCGAAGGTGCAGGCGTGGACCTCGGAGGCGTGCGCGTTGACCGCGACCGCGCTAATCCCGTCCACCGAGCATACGTCGCGCAGATGCCGCCGCGTCGCCTCCTCGTCGATGCTGAAATCCTCGTTAAACGCGAGCAGCGTCGCCGGAATCACCCCGGTCGGCTCGAAATCCTTGAATCGCGGCATCCGCGGGCCCCTCTTTTTTCAGCGGATCGTATCGGGAAAGCTAGGCCGATTGCCTTCGGTCGGCAAGCTCTCCCCTTTCGTGCACATCCGCCGCCGGCCTTGGGGACGAGGATCGTCCCCGTCGCCCGTCGGTAACGGCGGCGATCGGGAGCCCGCGCGTCGCGGAGACGTGCGTCAATAAAAGGCGAGCGCCCTCATTTCGATGCTCTCGCGGCCCTTCGCGTCGGGCGGGGTGGTCGGGTCGTGGAACGCGGTATGGGCGGTGAAGCGAACCCCGGCGGAAGCGTCGGTGTCGAACACCTTGAAGACCATCGCCTCGTCCCGCGTCATCTGCGGGAAGTAGAAGAAACGGTGCTCGGGGCTGTAGGAGAGGTGATAGGTCTCCGCGGTGCGGTCCCTGTATCGGCGCTCGTAGGGGATGAAGCCGACTTCGGGGATCGACTTGCCGTCGCACATGGCGAGCGGCTCGGACTCGACCCGGGGCGCGACCGACCGCCAGGTCTGGACGATCCCGTAGCGGCCCTTGAGCGCCTCCTCGGCCTCGTCGGGCGGCAGGAAGTCGCGCACCCGCTGCGGCGCGGAACGCTCGGTATAGTCGTTGTGGACCGCGTGCACGGTCTCGCGCACCCAACGTTCGGCGAGCCGCGACTTGTCGGCGGTGCGCACCGTGTGATCGAAGACGATGACCCGCTTCGCGCCGGATTCGGCCTTTATCAGCGCCTCTGTCTCGGGGTAGTAGACGCGGAGAACCTCGTCCTCGTCGTAGAAGTTTTTCACCCTCGTCGGGCGATTCACCAACGTGAAGCCATGGGTCGCGAGGGCGAAGGTCTCGCCCGACGTCCGGCCGTTCCTGATCCTGACCCGCCGGGGCTCGTACGCCGGGGGACGGTCCTTGTCCTGCATCTCGGGCCAGTCGATGTAGCGATAGGGCGGGGCGCCGTCGTCGACGACATACCTGACCTCCGCCTCGACGAAATCGGGCGCGGCGGCGCGGTCGACGGTGTCTTCCAGAATGGTGCTCATATCGGCGCATCCGGCAGGATTGACGTTGGCGCGAGCATAGGCGCAAGGGGCGGCACGCGCTACTCCACGGGCCAGGTCAGCTTGACGATGCGGTCCATGTCGAGGCGCCCGGCGATACGCTCCGCCGTGGCCGCGACCTCCCGGAGCACCGCGTCTTCGTCGATCGTCGTGCAGCGGCCGCCGGAGACGAGGTGGGCGCCGCGGACGAACACTTCGCTCACCGAATTGCCGGTGGCGGCGTAGACCAGGTTGGAGACCGGATTGTAGAGCGGCTGCCATTCGGGATAGCGGGTGTCGAACAGCACGATGTCGGCCTCCTTGCCGACCTCGATGGAGCCGATCCGGTCCGCGAGCCCGGCGCCGCGCGCGCCGTTGATCGTGGCCATTTCGATCACCTGTTCCGGCGGCAGGACGCGCGGGTTGATCCGCGCCTCCTTGTAGCCGCCGGCGAGCAGCAGCATTTCCTGCGCCATGTCGGTGATGCCGGAGCACGCGTGGTCCGACCCGATGGCGACGTTGACGCCGAGCGCCGCGAGCTCCGGCAGCTTCCCCATGACGAAATTGCCATAGCCGTTGTGCATGCTCGACGACGGCGCCGCGACCAGGGTGGGGCCGCGCCGGGCAATGATCTCCACCTCGTGCGGCTCGAGCCAGCCGGAATGGACCAGCAGCATCCGCTCGTCCAGCACGCCGAGCGCCTCGAGCCGCTCGATCTCCGGCATGCCGAAGGCGGCCAGGCAGCCGTCATGGGTCGAGTAGGAGAAGCACGCATGGGTCTGGAGCATGCAGCCGCGCTCGTCCGCCAGCGCCTTGAGGCCGGTAATCAGCTCATCGGACGCGTTGTTGAGCCCGCGGAAGGAAGCGCTCACCGAGACCCGCCCGTCATGCGCGCCGTCGAAGCGTCCCATCAGTTCAGCCGTCCGCGCGATGCAGTCTCCGGCGGTCTCGATCATCGCCTCGGGCAGGATGCCCATCACCGACTTGGTGCGGTCGAAGGAGGACCGCGCGATGACCATCCGCATTCCCGCCCCGCCGACAGCCTCGACGGTCGCGTCGGGGTGGTAGTTGCCCGGATCGACGAAACAGGTCACCCCGTGGCGCAGCATCTCCATCGCGGTCAGGGACGCGCTCACCAGCACGTCGTCCCGCTCCATCGCCCCTTCATAGGGATACATGTGGTCGAACAGGAAGGACTGCGCGTTGGCCTCGTCGGCCAGCCCCCGCGCCATCTGGAAGGACGAGTGAAGATGGTTGTCGACGAAGCCGGGCGTTCCCACCATGCCGGACGCGTCGGTGACAGAATCGGCCCGCCACTCGGCCTCGATCGCCGCCGTCTTGCCGACCGCCGCGATCTTCCCGTCCGCGATCGCGACGGCGGCGTCGCGGACGATGCGGCGGCGCTCGTCGACGGTAATCAGCCAGTCGATGTTCGTAATCAGCCTGTCGGCGGTGCTGGACATTTGGGGATTCGGTCTCCGGTTGGATTCGGCCGCGCGCGGGCGGCTAAAATGGGCGGGCGCCATTTTACCAACCCGGTTCGGTGGCGTCCGCGCGGGAGTAGCTCATCCGCATGAACGGAACTCTGTCGGCAATCCGATCGGTGTTCACCGTCCAGGAACGGCGCAACGTACTGGTGCTCGCGACCTGCCAGATGCTGTTCGGCGCGGGGCGCACGCTGCTGGTCGCGACCGCGGCCCTGGTCGCCTACAGCTTCGCCGAGCACAAGGGGCTGGCGACGCTTCCCGCGGCGCTGGTGATCGTCGGCACCGCGGCGGCTTCCTATCCCGCCTCGATGCTGATGCGCCGGATCGGGCGGCGTGCGGGCTTCGTCGTGGGCTCGCTGATCGGTGCCGTGGGCGGCGTGATCTGCATGATCGGAATAATGGAGGCCGATTTCTGGACCTTCACCGTCGGCAATCTGATCTTCGGGTTCTTTTCCGGCTTCGCCCAACTCTACCGCTTCGCCGCGACGGATACGGCGTCGCGGGAATTCCGCGGAACCGCCGTGTCCCTCGTGCTGGCCGGCGGGGTCGTGGCCTCCGTGGTCGGCGCCGAGTTCGCCAAGCTGGGCCACGATATGTTCGCCGGGGCGAGCTTCCTCGGATCCTACCTCTTCCTGGTCGGCACAACGCTCCTGAGCGCGCTGGTGCTGATGTTCCTCAACATTCCGCCTCTCTCCGCCACGCAGGCGGCGCAGAAACAGCGCCCGCTCGGCGCCATCGTTCTCCAGCCGGCGTTCGTCGCCGCCACGGCGTCGGTGCTCATCGCCCACAGCGTGATGGCGATCCTGATGACCGCGACGCCGATCGCCATGGCGCACTCCAACCACCATTTCGAGCAGACAGCCTGGGTGATCATGTGGCACAGCCTCGGCATGTTCGGACCGTCCTTCGTGACCGGCTGGTTCATCAAGAAGGTGGGCGAGATCGCGATCATCTTCACCGGGTTCGCGCTCCAGTTCGTCTGCGTCGCGGTCGCCCTGAGCGGCGAGGCGGTGTTCGACTACTGGCTCTCGATGCTGCTGCTCGGAATCGGCTGGAACTTCGCTTTCACCGCGGGGACGACCCTGCTGGCCGGGGCACATACCCCGGTGGAGCGGAACCGCGCGCAGGGCGCGTCCAACTTCATCGTCTATACTTTCGTCGCCATCGGATCGCTGTCCTCGGGCGCACTGATCCATTTCCTCGGCTGGAGCTGGGTCAATATCAGCGCGCTGCCGGCGCTGGTTGTCGCCGTGCTCGTCATGGTCTGGTTCACCCTGTTCGGGCGCGCCCGCGAGCCATCGCTCGACGCCGCCTGAACCTCAGCCGAGCGCGCCGAGGCCGTCGACGAACAGCTTGACCCCGGCGGCGAGCAGCAGAGCGCGGACGAGGTGACGGAACGCGCGCGCCTGGATCCGGCGTCCGATCCAGAGACCCAGCGGCATGCCGAGGATCACCGGGATCGTGGCCGCGGCGCTTTGCCAGACCCTCTCCTCGCTCACCAGCCCGAGCGACAGGTAGAACCCCGCCTGAATGACGCCATAGGACAGGAACACGGCGGAGAGCCCGAATACGAGGACCTCGCGCGGGAGCCGCATCGCGTACATGTAGGTCACGAGGATCGGCCCGGCGATCCCGGTCGCGCCCTGGCAGACGCCGGCGAGTCCGACCATCGAGGCGAATATGCTCCTGCTCTCGGTCAGCCGTCGCGGGACCTCGCCGCGTGCGAGCTCGGTCAGAAGGTAGACGGCGATCCAGCCGGACAGCACCAGCGCCATGATCGCGGGGTCCAGGGCGCTGAGCAGCCAGGCACCGATGCCGATACCCACTACGCCGCAGCCGAGCCCCGCCCACAGCCCGGGGATGACCGCGGCGCTGCGCCGGAAGGTCCACACCAGCCACACATTGGAAATCGTGGACGGCAGCACCATCACCACGACCGCGGTCTGGACGTCGATGAACGCCGCCATCGCGGGCACCGCGAACAGCGGCAGGCCGAACCCGGTGATCGCCTTGCCGAGGGTCCCGACGAGAAGCGCGGCGATGACGACGGCAAGCGATTCGATGGACATCGGCGAGGATGATGATTGCCGCGGCGGCTTGCTGCAACAGGCCCGCCATGCCCTATTGTCCGGGCACGAGAACGGGAGACCGGAAGGTGAAACTCGAAGGGTCCTGCCATTGCGGCGCGGTGAGGTTCGGCCTCGTGTCGCACACGCCCTACCCCTACAACCTCTGCTACTGCTCGATATGCAGGAAGACCGCGGGCGGGGGCGGCTTCGCCATCAACATCATGGGCGAGGCGGACACGCTCGAAATCGAAGGGGAGGACAACATCGGGGTTTACCGGGCCGCCGGCAACGAGCGGGGCCACGTGGAGGCGGACGGGCTCAGCACGGCGCGGCGCAGCTTCTGCGGCAAGTGCGGCTCCGCGCTCTGGGTGTGGGATCCGAGCTGGCCGGAACTGATCCATCCGTTCGCCTCGGCCATCGACACGCCGCTCCCCAGGCCGCCGGAGAAGACCGTCCTGATGACGCGCTACGCACCGGACTGGGCCGATATCCCGGTCGGTCCGGAAATCTCGCGTTTCGAAATCTATCCCGACCGCGGAATCGAGGATTGGCACCGGGCGCGCGGGCTCTATCTCGATGAAGACTGAATGGCCGCCGAATTCCCTTATAGTGGCCGCAATTCCTTACGTTAGACCGGAGAGCAGGACATGACAGGGCGCACGATCCAGATCGCGGCCGGCGATGGCGGGCGGTTCGCCGGATACCTCGCGGTACCGGAATCGGGTTCCGGGCCGGGCCTCGTGCTTGGGCAGGAGATTTTCGGCATCAACGCAACCATGCGCGCGACGGCCGACTATTTCGCCGAGGAAGGCTATGTGGTTCTCGCACCGGACCTGTTCTGGCGACTGCAGCCGGGGATCGAGCTCGGCTACTCCGAGGAGGAATTCGGCACGGCGTTCGGCTATTTCGAACGGTTCGACATCGATCTGGCGATAACCGACATCGGCGCGGCGATGGATGCGGTGCGCGCGCTTCCGGAATGCACCGGCGAGGTCGGCTTCATGGGGTTCTGCCTCGGCGGCAAGCTGGCCTACCTGACCGCCGCCCGGCTCGACCCCGCGGTCTCGATCTCGTTCTACGGGGTGGGCCTTCCGGACCTGCTCGGCGAGGCCGGCGGTATCGAATGCCCGATGGTGTTCCACTGCCCCGAACTCGACCAGTGGATGCCGCCGGAAGGCGTCGCCGCCTTGCGCGATGCGTTCAAGGACCGGACCGATATCGAGATCTACAGCTATCCCGGCGCCGATCACGGGTTCTACAACGCCGACCGCGAGGTATACGACAAGCCGTCCTCATCGATGGCGCACAGCCGGACGATCGCCGCGCTCCGCCGGACGATGGGTCCCGACTACGACCTCAGCCATCTGTGGGACAAGCACTGCGAGTACGAGTTCATCACCCGCGATGTCGACGCCACGATGGCGACGATGGTGCCGGAGCCCTACGTCAACCACATCCCGACGATGACCGGCGGCGTCGGCTACAAGAATCTGCATCGCTTCTATCTCAACCATTTCGTCCACGCCAATCCCGAGGACACCAGGCTGATTCCGGTATCGCGTACCATCGGCGCGGACCGCGTGGTGGACGAGATGCTGTTTTGCTTCACTCACACGACGGAGGTCGACTGGCTTCTCCCGGGCGTCGCGCCGACGGGGAAGTATGTGGAAATGCCGGTCGTCGCGATCATCAATTTCCGCGGCGACAAGCTCTATCACGAGCACATTTACTGGGATCAGGCCTCGGTTCTGGTCCAGATCGGACTGCTCGATCCGGCCGGCCTGCCGGTCGGCGGACACGATGTGGCCCGGAAGATGCTGGACGCGACCCAGGAAGAGTCGAACCGGCTGATGTCCCGCTGGGCGGACAGCGAACCCGCGGGATAGGCGCCGACGATGGATATTTCGAACGCGGCGATCCTGCTCACCGGCGCGAATCGGGGAATCGGCCGCCGCATCGCCGACAGCCTGCTGGCGGAGGGAATTCCGAGGCTCTATGCCGGCGCGCGCGATCCCGCGAAACTCGGCGCGCTTGCCGACGACGAACGGGTCGTTCCGGTCGCGCTCGACGTGACGGACGCGGCTCAGGTCGCCGCCGCCGCCGCGCGCTGCGGCGATGTCTCGGTGCTGATCAACAACGCTGGCGTCAACCGGAACCGCCCCCTCATCGGCGAGCCCGAGGCGTTGAGCAACGCGCGCGCCGAGATCGAGGTGAACTATCTCGGCACGCTGTCCATGTGCCGCGCCTTCGCTCCGGTGTTGAAGGCGAATGGCGGCGGCATGATCGTCAACGTGCTCTCGGCGATCGGACGGGTCAACCTCCCGGCGATCGGCAGCTATTGCGCGTCGAAGGCGGCGGCATTTTCCATGACGCAGGGCGTCCGCGCGGAACTCGCGGCGCAGGGGACGCATGTGATGGGAGTGCTGCCGGGCGCGGTCGATACCGACATGACGCCGGGCGGCGATGCCCGGCCCGAAGACGTCGCCGCCGCCATCGTGGAGGCGATCGCGAGCGACGTCGAAGACCTCTATCCGGACGCCATGGCGCAGGGGATCGGCGACGGCCTTGCCCGCGACGCCAAAGCCGTCGAAAGGGAAATGTCGACCTACCTCCCAGGCTAGTTCGCGCGCGGCGCCGTCAGGCTGACTCTGAGGAGGAAGGTGTTCGTGGGCCGGATGTCGCGATCCCGCGTCAGGGACCGTTCGAAACTGAAGGAAACGTCGTAGCAGTCCGCCCGATAACTGATTTCGCCGCGGTGCCAAAGGTAACGGCCGTCCTGGATATCGCGCTGAGTCTCGCCGCGTAACGCGACGGAATCTGTGACCTTCGCGTCGAGCGCGAGATTTATTTCCCTGCGGTCCTCGAAGCCCATCGGCGCCGGCTGGTTGTCTATGTAGAGGTAATTGGCCGAGATCCTGAAGGCGTCCGGGCCCAGCGAAGCGCCCACCTCGTCCCGTCTCGACCGCAGCTTCGCGTGATCGTAGCGGAACCGGTAGAGAAGCCCCAGATATTCGTCGTATCCGAACTCGACGCGGCCGACGATGTCCGACAGGTCCTGGTCCAGCCCGGCGCCCGTCGGAAACAAGTCGCTGCCGCCGAAACGGTAGCTCTGCCCCAGGAACACGTTCGCCTGCATACGGCGATGACCGAGCAGCCTGCCCTGAAGGCCGTAATACATCCGGCTGCCGTCCTCCACCAGATCCAGCCCGGTGGCGCGCGAACGGTCGAAGACGTTGGTGTCGTCCAGCTCGAGGTCGAGGCTGTCCTCGTTGGGGATGAGATCGGAATTCCCGAACCGCGGCGCGACGAGGAAGCCCACGATCGGCTCGACGACCTGCGAGACTCCCCCGCGGTGACGGACCAGCGGATAGCGCCAGTCGAATCCCGCCTGGGGAAAGGCCCTGCCGGTTACATCGGCCGACCGATCGCCCGGTCGGTCGCTTTCGCCCACCTCGTCGATCCAGTAACCGTCCGTCTGCAACCGCGCGAAGAGGTTCAGGCGCTGACCCCGGGGGCTCGTATAGGGAAGCTGCCAGCCGGTATCCAGGGACATCCTTACGCTGTCGGCGCCGACGGAGCGCGCGAGGCTGCGCAGATTGCCTTCGACGACGAAACGTCCACCGAGCCGGTCGCGCGCGCTCAACAAGCTGAAGTCGAGCTCAGGCATGACCAGAGGAATGGTTTTCCTGTCGTCGGTCGGCCGCAATCCCTGAAAGCGGTACAGATTTCCGGCGGCGTAGCTGCGGCCGAAAAACCCTTCCACGAAGGCGTTGCTGGTGAGCGTCCGGTCCTGGGAGAATCCGTACCGGCCGAGATAGGTATCGTCGGAAGCGAAGCTGATCGTGGCTCCGGATCGCCAGCGGCTGTCGATATCGTGGTCGATAGCGGCATCGAAATGGCCGCGGAGAGTACTGTCCTGCGTCTCCGTGCTGCCGCTGGTGATGCTGCCGTCGGCCCGGAACGAGCCGCCCCGAAAACGCTGCCGGTATTCGAGCAGCCCCACCCCGCCCTCGTTTTCGGTAAGGATCGGCGTAAACGTCATGTCCCGGTCGGGCGCGAGTTCCAGGAACACCGGCACGCGTGCGATCATCCCCAGCTCGCCGTGGGAGCCCAAGGTCGGGACAAGAAGCCCCGTCTTGCGCCGGACCCCGACATCGGGTTGCTCGAAATAAGGGGTGTAGAGAACAGGGACGCCCCAGACTTCCAGGACGGCGTTGCGGTAGGCGATCGTTTCCTCCTCGGTGTCCCGGACCACCTCCTGGGCCCTGATCCGCCACGGCGGCGGGCGGTCGGGATTCTCATCGCACAACGGGCAAGTGGTGTAGACCGCTTCGTCGAACTCGGTCCTGGTGCCGCCGATGAGACGTCCCGCCTTGCTCTCGAAGCGGGACTCGTCGCGAAGTCGAACGCGGATCTCTTTCGCGACGGCATCCTTCAAATCGCCCGAAATTTCCACGGTCTCGGCATAGAACGCGTCTCCGGACGGATCGATGAGGACGACATTGCCGGCGGCGCTCATGCGGTCGGCGGGCCTGTCGTAGACGACCTTCCCGGCGCGAAGAACCAGCCCTTCCCGGGCGATCTCCACATTGCCCGCCGCGGTCACCACATTGCCGGAACGGCTATGCGTTATCTCGTCCGCCCGGATGGAAACCGGCCTGTCCGCGGACGGCTCGGAGGTATTTCCCTCCTGCGCGGGCGCGGGGGCGTGAAAACAAGCGAGCGCAAACGCCAGAACCGCGGCTTTCGACCGACGACGCACGGGCGTTCAACCGTCCTCGAGGTGGAACAACATGGCGGATCCCAGCATCGTCGCGATGATCATGGGACTCCAGGCGGCAAACCAGACAGGGATGCGCGCCGAGGCGCCCAAGGCCGCAACCACATCCATCGCGATAAAAAGGAGGAAACCGCAGATCAATCCTGTCACGAACAGGAGACGCGTGCCGCCGCGGCGCACCGGACGAAGGGAAAAGGTCGCGGCCACCAGCACGATCGAAATCAACAGGAACGGTTGAGCGAGCTGGCTTTGCCAGTGAAGCCGGTGGGTGATTGCCGAGACTCCGGCCGCTTCGAGCACGCGAACGAAGGCCGGAAGCTCGAAAAACGAAATCGTCGCCGGATCGGCGAAACTGTCCTGGATCTTTTCCAGCGTGAGATCGGTCTCCAGCCGGTATGCGGGCGCGTCGCGCGGAGGGGCCGGCGGGATTTCGATAGTCACGTCGTATAGCGCCCAGTAACCCCAGCCGAGTCGAGCCCGGTCGGCATCGATCCGGCCGACGAAACGGTCCCCTTCCTCCATCGTGAGGACCAGCACCGACGACAGCCGCCCGCTGTCGGGCTCTATCTTCTCGGCATGCATGAAATAGTGACCGTTCCCGGTCGGCTGGCGGAACCAGACGCTGCCGCCGCTGATCGCCGCCGACGCGGACCGGCGGTTGAGTACGCTCGCCTCCATCGACTGATACTGCGCGTAGAGCGCGGCGGAGACGGGGTTGAAGGCCACCAGCTCCAGCACGCCGACCGTGGCGGCGCCGACCGCCATAGGCATCAGGGTCTGCCAAACCGAGATGCCGAACGAGCGCACGACGATCAGCTCATGGTGACGGTTGAGGCGCCAGAGCGTCAGCATCGCCGCCAGCAGGGTCGCGACCGGCAACGCGCGCTCCAGAAGATGCGGCAGCTTCATCAGGCTCATGGAGATGACGACCCAGAAAGTCGCCGCCTCGTTCTGCGCCACGCGGCGGAACAGTTCGACCGAGTCGAACAGGAAGATCACCGCCCCCGAGGCGATCAGGACGCTGAACAGCCAGAACAGGAACAGTCGCAGGATGTAGAGCGACAGGCGAAGGGAGATGCGCATTCCGGTTCGCGACCGCGGTCAGGAAGCCGCCGCGGTGCCGGGAACGAACCGCCGCCACAGGTTGAACGGACCGCGCCACAACGACATGAGGCAAACCGCGATCGTCGCCGCCGGCAAGAGATAAATCAGGGGAGCGAACTCCGGAATGCGCCGGCCCAGGTTCTTGGTCCCGATCATGGACGCTTCCAGCCCGACGACGATCGCGACCGCGATCAAAATGCGGACCGAGTGGCCGCGGCGGTTGAATTCCGCGCCGAGCAGCAGCGCCAGGGCGACCAGCGGCAGAGCGAGGTTCATGAGGGGCGCCGTCAGGCGGTCGTGGCCTTCCATCCGGAACTGGTGATAGCGGGAAAGACCGCCGACCGCTTCCGGCGGATCGAACAAATCGTGCAGGAACTGCTCGTGCGGGCTCTGCCATCTGCCGAAGCCCGACCTGGTCTCCGTGGTGAACTGAAGCTCGTAGCGGTCGAACTGGAGGCGCGAGGTGCCCTGATCGCCGCGCCGCTCCTGCCTGTTGCCCCGCACCATGACCATTTTCGGGCCGCTCTCGCCCGGCAGCAGCGTGCCGCGCTCCGCCAGCGCGGTGACGGGGCTGTCGGGCTGGCGGCGGTCATGCACCAGTATGCCCATCAGCGTGCCGTCGGGTCCGCGCTTGCGAACATAGACGGTAACGCCG
>JAPPHW010000307.1:6691-14253 GCA_028820945.1 Defluviicoccus sp. | reverse complement strand
CGTGCCGGGATATCCGTGAACCAGACTCGCCATCGATTGCGCTCCCCTGGTTTCGGCTCGATACGGTCCCGAAGCCTACCGAAATTCGATTCGCACCGGAAGAATGGACGGCGACGGGGATTCTGTCGCGCCGGGAACCGGAATATCGGTTCCCCGGCCTACAAATAGTAGATCAGCAGGAAGCCGCCGAGCAGCACCGCGACCCATAGCGTGGTGGAGCCGAGCGGCCAGGTTCTTGCGAGCGTGGCCTCCGGACCCGCAAGCCGTATGGCCGCGCCGATACCCGCCCGGAGCCCGCCCGCCAACGCGCTCAGGAAGCCCTGCCATGCCGACCAGAGGACCGGCCAGACCACGCCGATCAGGGTCGGGATGCCCCTGCGGTAGGTCCAGTCGAAATCGAGGGCGATCGACTTGAGCGCCGCCGGGTAGATGCGGTAGCGGACCAGCACCGCGAACGCGAGCGCGGCGAACGCCAGAAGTTGCAGCTGGCCGATCACGTGGCTCGGCGTATAGGGCCGGTAGTCGACGTCGTGGGGCAGGATCGAATAGAGCGCCGGCGACCAGACCCCGAGCGCGATGCAGAGGAACGCCGCCGCCCCCATCGCGATCAGCATGTTGAGCGGGGCCTCCTTGCAGCGCTTGCCGGAATCGCGGGAGAAGAAGGCGAAGTAGGGGATTTTCATGCCCGAATGGTGGATCACGCCGGCCGAAGCGAACGTCAGGGTCAGCCAGACGACGACATATCCCCCGTAGCCGGCCGCGGACAGCGTCAAGGACTTGGCGATGAAGCCGGAGAACAGGGGAAAGGCGGCAATCGAGGCGGCGCCGACGATGCAGAAGACGGTGGTGAACGGCATCGACTTGTAGAGCCCGCCCAGTTCCGAGCCCTCGATCGTGCCGGCCCGGTAGAGGACCGCCCCCATCGACATGAAGAGCAGCGCCATGTAGAGGGTGGAAACGAATGCGTGTCCCACCGCGCCGTTGAGCGCCATCGGCGTGCCGATGCCGATGCCGACGACCATGAAGCCAAGCTGGCTGTTGAGGCTGTAGGCGAGCGTGCGGCGGAGATCGTTCTCCATCACCGCATAGAAGATCGGGAACGCCGCCATCGCCGCCCCGACATAGATCAGCATCTCGGTGCCCGGAAAGCCGCGGGCCAGTGCATAGACCGCCGCCTTGGTGGTGAAAGCGCTCAGGAACACCGCTCCCGTCACCGTCGCCTCGGGGTAGGCGTCGGGCAGCCAGTTGTGCAGGAACGGGAAGGCGCATTTGATCCCGAACGCGAGAAGGATCAGCCAGGTCGCGAGGTTGCCGAGCGCCATGCGGTCGAAGGCGATCGAGCCGGTCTGCTCGGCCTGCAGGAGCGCGCCCGACAGCAGCAGCACACCGGACACGATCTGGACGATCAGGTACCGCATCCCGGAGCGGTACGCGGTCTCGCCGCCACGCGCCCAGACCAGGAAGACGGAGGTGATCGCCATCGCCTCCCAATAGACGAACAGCGTGACCAGATCGCCCGCGAAGACGGCGCCGATGCCGCTGCCGGCGTACATCATGCCCGCGACATGCTGCACGGTGTCGCGAACGTGGAGCGCGTATATCGCGCCGACGATCGCCGCGATGTGAAAGACGTAGCCGAAGATCAGGCTGAGCTTGTCGACGCGGACCGGCACGAATTCCGCGCCGAACCACGTGAAGCCGAGATAGGTTCCCGGCTCGAGCGCGATCAGCGCCCAGAGCCCCGCCGCGGGCACGACGACCGTCCAGGCCCGGCGCAGCGCGTCCGGCAGGAGCGGGATCGCGAGCGCGGCCACGATCAGCAGCAGGCCGGGCGGCAGGCTAGCGATCATAATAGTCCTCGTCCCGCTTCAGGAACTTTCCGAGCTCCCTGGCGGCCAGCCCCGCGAGGACGCAGCAGACGAAGCCGTACCAGCCGTAGAAGCCGAACGACCCGCTGAACCCGGGTTCGGCATGCTTGTGGTAGAAGAAGTCGAGCGAGGCGAGCACGGCGCAGACGACGATCGCGGCCCAGAACAGCCTGGCGCCGCCGGGCGGTCGGTCGGGCCCGCGGTCTCTCTCGCCTGGGGCGCCGGGGCGTTCCGTATCGGCCATCGTTGCGGTCTCAGCGTTGCGCGATCGGGGCGAGGAAGGCGGCGATGTCGTCGGCCGCGAAGAACAGCGCCAGGCAGCCGATCGCGGTCAGGCAGAGCGGCACCACGCAGAACATCGGCGCCTCGCGGATGCCGTCCCCGTCTTCGTGCCCTTCATGCGCCACGGCTGCCCCGGCCGGCTGCGGAACCGGGTCGCCCTCGCGCTTCGGCGAAATGAACCCGCGCGCGGCCACGGGGATCAGGTAGGCGACGTTGAGCAGCGATGAGATCATCAGCACCGCGACGAAGATCAGCTGCTCGGCTTCGACCGCGCCGAGCCCGAGATACCACTTGCTCCATACGCCGCCGAGCGGCGGCAGCCCGGTGACGCTGAGCGCGCCGACGGCAAAGGCCGCGAAGGTGAAGGGCATCCGGCGGCCGAGCCCCCCCATGTCGCCGATTTCGGTCTTGTGGGCCGCCACCATGATCGCCCCGGCGCAGAAGAAGAGCGTGATCTTGCCGAACGCGTGCATCGCGATGTGCATCGCCCCGCCGACCACGCTCCAGCTCGTCGCCAGGGCGGCGCCGAGCACGACGTAGCTGAGCTGGCTCACAGTCGAATAGGCGAGCCGGGCCTTCAGGTTGTCCTTGGTCAGCGCGACCAGCGAGGCGATGACGATGGTCGCGCCCGCGACGTACATCAGCCAGGTACTCGCCCCGGTCTCGCTGAGATAGTCGACGCCGAAGATGTAGATCGCGACCTTGAGCACGGTGAACACGCCCGCCTTGACCACCGCGACGGCATGCAGCAGCGCGCTGACCGGGGTAGGGGCCACCATCGCCGCCGGCAGCCAGCGGTGAATCGGCAGCAGCGCCGCCTTGCCGATGCCGTACATGTAAAGGAACAGGAGCACGATCAGCGGCCAGCCTTCGACCTTGCCCGCGAGGATGCCGCCCGGGGTGAAGTCGAGCGTGCCCGTGGCGCCGTAGGTCCAGACGATGCCGACGAGCTGGAACCCGATCGAGGTCGAGAGCAGGATGCCGAGATAAGTCCGCCCGGCGCGCATCGATTCCGGCGACTGGTGGTGGGTGACCAGCGGGTAGGTCGAGAGCGTCAGCACCTCGTAGGCGATGAAGAGCGTCAGCATGTTGCCCGACATCGCGACGCCGAGCGCCGCCGAGATCGCAATGGCGAAGCAGACATAGAACCGCGTCTGGTTCTCCTCGCCATGCCCGCGCATGTAGCCGATGGCGTAGAACGAGGTGACGATCCAGAGGAACGAGGCGACCAGCGCGAACAGCATGCCGAGCGGCTCGATGACGAAGCGGATGCCGAGCCCGGGCACGAAATCGAAAAGGAAGAGCTCCGGCCGCGCGCCCGCGTCGACCGCGGGCAGGATGCGGTAGACCGCGAGGAAGGTTACGACCGAGGCGACGATCATCGCACCGTCGCGGAGGTTGGGCCGGCTCCCGAACAGCGCGATCAGCGCCGCGCCCGCGAGCGGGCCGGCGAGCGCGACCGCCACGGCCAGCTCGACGCTCACGGTCCCGCTCCCATCAGGGCGCGCGCGGCGTGCTCGGAGACGCCCACCGGCAGCGAGGTCTCGATCCCGAAATAGACGTTGAGCGCGATCAGAGCCCAGGTCGGGATCAGCAGCGCAAGCGGCGCCTCGCCGGAGGGGGCGCCGGGCGGGGCCTCCCGGAAATAGGCAGCCTCCACCACCCGCCAGACGTAGATCACCGCAAGCAGCGAGGAAATGACGATCAGCGCCGCGATCAGCGGCTCATCGGCGGCCAGAGCGGCCAGGATCAGGTACCATTTGGAGATGAAGCCGGCGGTGAGCGGAATTCCGATCAGGCTGAGCCCGCCGGCGGTGAACGCCGCCATCGTCCACGGCATCCGCTTCCCCATGCCGGCCAGGTCCTCGATCCGGAACGAGGACTGCCGGTAGGCGATGCAGCCGATCGCGAGGAACAGCGCGCCCTTCATGAGCGCGTGGTTGAACAAATGGACGATCGAAGCGGTGAGCCCCTCGACCGTCACCAGGCTCAGCCCGAGCACCATGTATCCGATCTGGGCAACGCTGGAGTAGGCGAGCATGCGCTTCACGCTGTCCTGGAAGATGGCGACCGTCGAGGCGACGAACATCGCCAGAACCGCGAGCACCATCAGCGGCAGGGCGGTGGGCAGGATGTCGAAGGAGAACTTCACCCCGAAGACGGTGAACAGGAAGCGGATCAGGACATAGACCCCGACCTTGGTCGCCGTCGCCGCGAGGAAGGCGCTGACGGTGGACGGCGCGTAGGTGTAGGCCCTGGGGAGCCAGAAGTGGAGCGGGAAGAGGGCGAGCTTGATCGCGGCGCCCACGATCAGGAAGGCGAAGGCCGCGATCACCGTCCGGTTGTAGCCGGTCGCGGGCAGCCGCTCGGCGATGTCGTTCAGGTTGAGCGTGCCGGTCGCGCCGTAGATCAGCCCGATGCCGATGACGATGAAGGTCGCCCCGATGGTGCCGACGATCAGGTACTGGAAGGCGGCGGTGAGCGCCCGTCGGTGCGGACCCAGGCTGATCAGGATGCACGAGGCGAGGGAGGAAATCTCCATGAACACGAAGAGGTTGAACGCGTCGCCGGTGATCGTGACGCCGAGCAGCCCCGTCACGCAGAGCAGGAAAGCGCAATAGAACAGGTAGGCCTTCTCGCCCACCATCTCGATCAGCAGGCTCCGCGGGGTGAACGGGAGGACGATCGCGCCGATCCCGCTGACGATCAGCAGCACGAAGGCGTTGAGCGCATCGACCCGGTACTCGATCCCGAACGGCGCGGCCCAACCGCCGAGCTCGTAGCTGACGATGCCCGAGGTCATCACCTGGTCGAGCAGCAGGCAGGAGACCGCGAAGGCCGCCCAGGTCGTGAGCAGGGCGAGCCAGAAGGCGAGGTCGCGTCCGCGCACCAGGATGCAGGCGGGCGCCGCCAGCAGCGTGATCACGACCTGGAGCGCGGGCAAATGCGCGGTCATATCGCCGGCCCGTCCTGGTCGCCGATCTCGTCCTCCTCGATGGTGCCGTAGGCCTCGCGGATGCGCACCACCAGCGCGAGGCCGAGCGCGAGCGTCGCCACGCCGACGACGATCGCGGTCAGGATCAGCACGTGGGGCAGGGGGTTGGAATAGGTCTCGATCCCCTCGGCGACGATCGGCGCGGTGCCGTCCCGGACCTTGCCGAGGGTGATGTAGAGCACGAAGACGGCGGCCTGGAACACGGTGAGCCCCACCATCTTCTTGACCAGGTTGCCGTGCTCGATGACGAGATAGAGCCCCGCCATCATCAGGAAGACGACGATCCAGTAATTGTAGAGACCGACGAAATCGACCAACTCAGCGTCCCCGCCCGGCGAAGTAGTAGAAGATCGAGATCATCACCGAGGCGACGGTGACGCCGACGCCGAACTCGATCAGCAGGATGCCGAGATGCTGGCCGTGCACCGGGTCGTGGGCGAGGACGTTGTAGTCGAGATAGTTGCCGCCGAGAAACAGCCCGGCGACGCCCACGCCGGCGAAGATCAGCACGCCGAGGGCGAACCCGGCGCGCAGGACGTCGGACGACAGCACGCCGCGCAGATCGTCGAGGCCGAAGACCAGCCCGTAGAGGATGAAGCCCGCGCCGAAGATCACGCCGGCCTGGAACCCGCCGCCCGGCCCGTAATCGCCGTGGAACTGCACATAGAGCGCGAAGATCAGGATGAACGGCATCAGCAGCTTGGTGACGACGCGCAGGATCAGGAGGTCCCTCATGCCTCCTCCTCCGCCGCCTCGGTCTCGCGGCGATGCGCGCGCCAGCGCCCGAGCAGCAGCACCACGCCGATGCCCGCGGTGAAGATCACCGTCACCTCGCCCAGCGTGTCATAGCCCCGGTAGCTCGCCAGCACCGCGGTTACCACGTTGGGAATGCCGGTCTTTTCCGGCCCGGCTTCGAGATATTCGGGGATCACGTGGTGGTTGGCGGGCGCCGCCGGATCGCCGTAGCGCGGCATGTCGAGCGTGCCGTAGATCAGCACCGCGCCGGTCACCGCGACGACGGCCAGCGATATCCAGGCGTTGTGGACCGGCTTCTTCTCCTCGCTCGTGGTGAGCGCCAGCGTGCCGAGAAAGAGCACCGTGGAGATGCCCGCGCCGACCGCGGCCTCGGTGAAGGCCACGTCGACCGCGTCGAGCACGACGAAGATGGTCGCGGCCAGCAGGCTGTAGATGCCGGTCAGCATGACCACGACGAACAGGTTTCGCGCGCGGACGATGCCGATCACCGCGACCGCCATGAACAGCAGGATGACGATATTGACCGCCTCGTTTATGGCCCCTTCTCCCGGCCGGCCGGTTCGTTCCGGAGATCGTGGTCGAGCAGCGGCTCCTCGTCGCTCTCGTATGCGGCGTGAACCAGCGCGAAGGTCGCCGTCGGGCTGGTAAAGAAGATAAAGATCAGGATCAGGAGCAGCTTCACGGTCACCAGGGTCCAGCCGCCCTGAAGCATCAGCCCGACCAGGATCAGCCCGGCGCCGCCGGTATCGGTGACGCCCGCCGCGTGGCTGCGCGTGTAGACGTCGGGAAAGCGCAATATCCCGATCCCGCCGATCGTCACCAGAACGCCGCCGCCGAGCAGCAGCACCCAGCTCGCGATGTCGAGGACCGGCGCCATCAGCTGCCCGTCCCGCCGAGGTCGCCGTGCTTGAAGAACTTGAGGACGGCGATCGTGCCGATGAAGTTGATCAGCGCGTAGGCAAGCGCGATGTCGAGGAATTCCGGCCGCCCGAACAGGAATCCGACGACGGCGAGGATCAGCACGGTCTTGGTGCCGAAGGTGTTGACGGAGAGAATCCGGTCGTAAAGCGTCGGTCCCATCAGCGCGCGGGCGAGCGCGAGCGCCATGGCGGCGACGACTCCGACCGCGGCGGCGGTGAACATCAGCCTCCGCCCGCCATTCGGGTGACCCGCCGGTCCATCTCGCCCGCCGCCAGGTCGTCGGCGCCGTCGCGCGAGAGCGCATGCACGAGTATCTCTCCCTCGCCCACGTCGACCGACACCGTGCCCGGGGTGAGGGTGATCGAGTTGGCGAAGATCACGCGGCCGAGGTCGGTCGGCTGGGTGGACCGGACGCGGAGCATCGTCGGGCTGATCGAAGCGCCCGGGGTGAGGATACGCCGCGCGACGTCGATATTGGCCTTGAGGATCTCGACCGTCAGCCACGGCCAGTAACCCACCCCCCGCAAGGTGAGGTGGACCGGATGCCCTTCGTGGTCGATCACGTCCATCCGGTGGGTGAAGTAGACGACCGCCGCGCAGGAGGCCACGCCGAGCCCGATGAGCAGAGGATCGAAGTGACCGGAAAGCAGAAGCCAGGTGCCGAAGAGCACACAACCCAGTGATAATGCGTGAACCACTACCGCCCTGTCGCAGACTTGCCGTCGGGGGGGGGGGCGGGG
>JAPPHW010000307.1:0-6681 GCA_028820945.1 Defluviicoccus sp. | reverse complement strand
GTTCCGGGGATCCCGTTCCCGCGCGGCGGGCGGGGGGGGGGGCGCGAGCGGGGGGGCCCCCCCCCCGGGGGCGCCCCCGGCCCCCCGCGCGCCCGGCCCCCCCGCCCCCCCCCCCCGCCGGGCCCCGGGGCCGCCCCCGGGGCCGGCGAACCCTAGTCGGCCCTCCCCGGAATGGCTAGCCCAAAGTAAGGCCTTTCGACCGGAATCCCCGGATTCGGACGCCCGGCTAAGTCACAAAAGTGGTGGCGCGCACCGGCTCAATGGTGTAAATCTGCTCGAATTGCAACTAATGTAACCTAAACAAAATAATTCTAGGGGGAATTGTGTCGGAGTCTCAGGGCGGAGGCGACCCCATCGCCTCGTCCCGTATGCGGGGCACTGTAAAGTGGTTCAACGCTGTGAAGGGGTACGGTTTCGTTACGCCGGAGGATGGGTCGGGCGACGTTTTTCTCCACATGACGGTTCTGAGACAGGCGGGCCTGGACAAGATCCCGGTAGGCTCGACCGTCGAGTGCGAGACGGTTCAGGCGACCAAGGGGCTGCAGGTGCAGTCGATCCTTGCCGTCGACCTCTCTACCGCCGTGCCGGAGGGCGAAGAGGGGTATTCGCGCGCCCCGCCGCCGCCGCCGCCCCAGCCGGAGGCCACCGGCGATTTCGAGATGGCGACCGTCAAGTGGTTCAATCCGCACAAGGGGTACGGATTCGTTTGCCCCGACGAAACCCAGCTCGATGTGTTCATCCACATGGTGACGCTGCGCCGCGCCAATCTCGCGGGCCTGGTGACCGGCCAGAAGGTCATGGTGAAGACGGCGCAGGGACCGAAGGGGATGCAGGCGGTGGAGATAATGCTGCCGGGTCCGGGTAGCGTCGACCAGTTCGTCTAGCGGTCATCGCAGACTTCCGGAGCGGATGTCGGACCTTGTTGGGCCGCCGGTCGCTGACCCTCGGCCTCGGTGCCTGTCTCGCCCTCGCCGCGCTGCCCGCGGCGGGCCAGCGCCGCCTGACGAAATTCGAGCGGGGCATCCTCGTTATCCGGAGCGGCGGCCGTGAGCATCGTTTCTCGGTCGAGGTCGCGCGGACGCCCCGCGAGCACTCGCAGGGCCTGATGTTCCGCCGCCGGATGGCCCCCGATGCGGGGATGCTGTTCGTCTACGACCCGCCCCGGCCGGTTTCGATGTGGATGCGAAACACCTATCTCCCGCTCGACATGCTCTTCATCGCGCCGGACGGGCGGATCTCTCGCATCGTCGAACGGACCGTCCCGCTGTCGGAAGAGAACATCCCGTCCCGGGGGACGGTGCGCGCGGTGCTGGAGCTGAACGCGGGCACGACGGCCCGGCTCGGGATCGAGCCGGGGGCCACGGTGGCGACCCCGGCCATCGACCGATAGGCGAGCGGGCGCTTTCCGGCCTTACGCGGCGGGCGATACCCGTTCGACTTCGATCCGGTCCGCCCGTTTCATCGCCTGGGCCAGACTCCAGGCCGACTGAAGCCGGTACCAGGTCTCGGCACCGCCGCCGAACGCCTTGTCGAGGCGGATCGCCATCTCGGGCGAGATGCCGGAGCGGCAGTTGACGATGTCGGAAAGTTGCTTTCGGCTGATACCCAGCTTGCGCGCGGCTTCGGTGACGCTGAGACCAAGCGGTTCCAGGCAGTCGTGACGCACCGAAAGCCCCGGATGAGGTGGATTCTTCATAGGCATGCCACGGCCTTTCTAGTGGTAGTCGAGCAAATTCACGTCCCGGACATCCCGGCCCTCGAAACGAAATACAATTCGCCAGTTACCGGACACGCCGACCGACCAAAAGCCTGCGAGATCTCCCCGCAGAATATGCAGTCTGAACCCCGGAAGGTTCATGTCCGCGGGTTCGCTCGCTTCGTCGAGGCGGGCGAGAACCCGTTCCACCATGGGGATCAGCTCGGGCGAAACCCGTCTGCCGTCACCTCTCTCGAACAGGCGTTTCAGGCCGACATGGCGAAAACCAACGATCACGCCCAATATGTAACCTGTTAAGGTGCAGGTTACAATAAAGAGCCCCGCTGTCGCTCTCACGCCCGCGGCCTCCTGCGGTGCGCGGCGCCGGGATATGACATAGTCCCGCCATTCGTTAATCGACATGGAAAAAAGGTATGACCACCGACGATAGCGGCCGCCGTTCGGGTATACGTTACGAGGCGGACGAGAAGCCGCCGCCGGCGCTCGCCTTCGGCCTCGGCCTCCAGCTCGCCATCCTTACCGCCGGCGGCATCGTGCTGACTCCGGCGATCGTGGTGCGCGCGGCCGGCGGCTCCGAGGACTTCCTCGCGTGGGCGGTGTTCGCCGCGGTGGCGATCAGCGGAGCGACCACCGTGCTGCAGGCCGTGCGCGTCGGCCGGCTGGGCGCGGGCTACGTTCTCGCGATGGGGACCTCCGGCGCGTTCATCGCCATCTGCGTCGCGGCGATCGCCAAGGGCGGCCCGGCGATGCTCGCCACGCTGGTCGTCGCCTCCGCCCTGTTCCAGTTCGCGCTCGCCGCGCGGCTTTCGCTGTTCCGGCGGATTCTCACCCCGACCGTCGCGGGCACGGTGATCATGCTGATCCCGGTCACGGTGATGCCGATCATCTTCGGCATGCTGAAGGCGGTTCCCGAAGGCAGCCCGGAATTCGCCGCTCCGGTCAGCGCGCTGCTGACCGTGGTCGTCATTGCCGGCATCGCGCTCAAGGCAACCGGCGCGCTGCGGCTCTGGGCGCCGGTGGTCGGCGTGGTCGCGGGTTCCGTGGTCGCCGGGTTCTACGGCCTCTACGACGTTGGCCGCGTGGCGGACGCGGCGTGGATCGGTCTTCCCCAAGGCTCCTGGCCCGGGCTCGATCTCGGTTTCGGGCCGGTCTTCTGGGCGCTGCTACCCGCGTTCGTCTTCGTGACGCTGGTGGGCGCCATCGAGACGATCGGCGATTCCGTGGCCATCCAGCGCGTATCCTGGCGCGAATCCAGGGCGGTGGACTTCCGGGCCGTGCAGGGGGCGGTGGCGGCGGACGGCATGGGCAACCTGCTCTCGGGCCTCGCCGCGACGGTTCCCAACACGACCTACTCGACGAGCGTGTCGGTGACCGAGCTCACCGGGGTGGCGGCCCGCCGGGTGGGGATAGCGCTCGGGATCGTGTTCGTTGCCGTGGCGTTCCTTCCCAAGGCGCTCGCGGTGGTGCTGGCAATTCCGGGCCCGGTCGCCGCGGCCTACATCACCGTTCTGCTCGCGATGCTGTTCGTGCTGGGCATGAAGATCGTCGTCCAGGACGGAATCGACTACCGCAAGGGGCTGATCGTGGGGATCTCCTTCTGGGCCGGGGTCGGTTTCCAGCACGGGCTGATCTTTCCCGAATACTTCTCGGAGTTCGCCGGCGGGCTGCTCGAGAACGGCATGACCGCGGGCGGGCTGGTGGCGATCGTCCTGACCCTGTTCGTGGAGCTGACGGAACCCCGCCGCCGGCGGATCGAAGTCGCGTTCGAAATCTCGGAATTGCCCAGGATCAGGGAGTTCCTCGCCGGTTTCGCGGCCCGGAGCGGATGGGACGGCGCGATGACGCACCGCCTCGACGCCGCCGTCGAGGAGACGCTGCTCACGCTTCTCCACGCGGATGGAGGAGAGGAGGGGGCAGGGCGGCGCCTGCTGCTCAGCGCCCACCGCGAAGGCGGCGGCGCCGTGCTGGAGTTCATCGCCGCGCCGGGCGAGGACAACCTGCAGGACCGCATCGCCTTGCTTGCCGAACGGGCCGAGGAGGCCCCGGCCGAGCGCGAGGTGTCGCTGCGCCTGCTGCGTCACCTCGCCTCTTCCGTGCACCACCAGCAATATCACGACACCGATATCGTGACCGTCCGCGTCGACGCGCCGGCGGGCGCGGCGATCGGAGGGATCGGGAGATAAGCGGCTCCCCGAAGGTCGGCATCGCGGCCTGGCTGACGCGATCGGTCGCCGTCCTCGCCGCGGCGATCGCGGCGCCGAACGCATCGGGCGCTGTCGGCAACGGGAACGAAGCGGGCTGGCTGCGTCTCGCCGTCGAGCGAATTTGCCCGCGGCCCGGATTGTCCGGCCTCGATGCGCAAGACGCCCTGCCCGGCAGCTGGTTGGTGGAGGAGTCGCGCTACCCCGGGGACCGGGATCCGCGGCGGATCGCGGTTCGCCTCGTGCTGCCGGGGGCCGACGAGCTCGCCGTCGAGCGGCGGCAGTTCGGGGGACGTCTTCGCCAATTCCGGGTCTCGTACGCGGTGCGGGACGGAAACGCCGTCCGGCCGGTTCTCCAGGCAATCGCGGATGGCGGGTGCGTCATCCGTTCCGGCCGGGCAATTCGCCCGGAGGGCGATGCGTGGCGATTTTTGGATCGACTGGAAGCCGATCTAAAGACGCTCAAATGGACCGAGACCCTGCAGGCGCCATGGCCCCGGGGAAAGGACCCCGGCGGCATTCGGGTCGGCCTCGTGGACTCCGGCCTTGCCTACGACCTGCCGCTCTTTCGCCACCGGCTGGCCCGGAACGGCGAGGGAACCCCGCTCGGTTTCGACTACTGGGATCTCGATCCATGGCCCTATGACGGGGACGTTTCGCGCGGGCCTTTCCTGCCGATCCGTCACGGAACGGCGGTGGCATCGGTGCTCGCGCGGGAAGCGCCCGGGGCCGCGCTGATCCCGTTCCGCTACCCCCGCCCCGACATGAGCCGCATGGGCGATCTGGTTGCCCGCGCCGCCGCCGCCGGCGCCCGCATCCTCGCCATGCCGCTCGGCAGCCGCAAACCCGGGGACTGGTACGCCTTCGAGCGCGCGCTTCGCGGGCGCGACATCCTTGCCGTCGTCTCCGCCGGGAACGACGGCCGCGATATCGACAGGGAGCCCGTTTATCCGGCCGTGCTCCAACTGGAGAACATCCTGACGGTGACATCATCCGACGGATTCGGCCGCCTTGCATCGGGGTCGAACTGGGGGCGCGCGAACGTCGACGTCATGCTGCCGGCCGAGAATCTGGAAATCGTCGATTTTCGCGGCGCGTCCGGGCGAGCGTCCGGGTCCAGCTACGCTGTGCCCCGCCTTGCCGCGCTCGCGGCGAGGATGCTGGCGCGCGAACCGGGTCTGAGCGCAACGCAACTCAAGTCGCGCATCCTGGCCTGCGCGGCGCCGTCTCCATTCGAGCGCGAAGGCGTCGTCGCGGCGGGCTGGATTCCCGACCCGCTGTCGGATTGTGCGCCCTAACGTGGCCTCGGCGCGGGCGGTGCGTTGTCGATGAACCGGCGGGCCGCCCTGGCCTGCTGCGGATCCGCCTTCAGCAGCGCCCGATAGGCTATTTCGGCGAGCTCGGGCGCGTTTCCCCAAACGCCCGACTGTACCGCGAACCGCAGGACTCGCGGGTCGTCGGGCGCCATGCGCATCGCCCGGCGGGCGTGCCCGGTCATCTCCGCGAACCGGCCGGCGAGCTGAAGGGACACCAGGAGCGAGACCCGCGCGTTGATCGAGTTCGGGACCTGCATGACCGCCTCACCGTGCAGGGCGATGGCGCGGCCGAAATCGCCCGCTCGCGCCAGCACGCGCCCGGCTTCGAGCAACTGGCCGTGGTTCATCGCCTCGGCGCAGGTCTTCGCGAGCGCATCGCGCTTCGATCCGGTCGCCGCGCGCGGTTCGATCGCGCGTATCCCGGCGGCGCAATCCGAGAGCGCCTTGCCAAGCCGGCGCGTCACCTCCGGGGCGCTGTCATCCCCGCGCAATGCGAGGAGCGAGCGAACCGCGCCCAGCGGCATGGCCTCGAACCGCCCCTCGCCGCCGCCCACCGCGATTCCTACCAGCTCGCCGCGCGCGTCCACCAGGGCGCCGCCGCTGACGCCGGGTTGCATGCGCGCGCGAACGTGGAGCCGTCCCAACGCCGCGCCTTCCGCCGGTCGTGCGATCAGCTTGCCGGGCGCGAAGACGCGCACCGTTTTCCGGGCGATATCGGTGCCCACCGAATAGAAGGTGCCGTCGTCCCGGACTTCCGCTTCCAGGTCCGGGACGTACCCGTTCGCGGGCAGGCCCCGGACTTCGAGCAATGCAAGATCGCCACGATAGGCCGAAGGGATCACCCGTGCCTTCCTCGGTCCGTCCGGGGTGAAGACGACGGCGTCGGGACGGTCCGCGACGATATGCCGGTTGGTGACGAGGAGCGTCGGGCCGATCCGCGTTGCGCTCGCCATCGGGTTGAAGCCAGAGACCTGGAAAACCGCCTGCCGGACGCGGCAGACGGGCGCTGGATGCGGGCAATCTCCTGGCGATTGCCGTCCGGTTCGTGGCGCCGGCGCCGTCCGCGCGGTGTCGAAGGACAGGGCGACCGTCCGCCGTTCCCCGTCCCGTTGCAGGGTAACGTCGATCGGCTCGTTCAGGTCGCGCAGGACGGCGAAAGCCGCGATCGCATCGCGCGGCACGAGAATCCGGCGGGCGCCGATTTTCAACACCCTGTCGCCCGGCGCGATGCCCGCCCTCGCCGCCGGGCCACCGGCGCTCACCGCGCCGACCTCGGGCGCGGCGACGCCGGCCATCCGATCGCGCCGGGCCGGTCGCAGCCTCCAGCCGGGCGACGGGTAGCGGACCTCGCCGTCGGCAATGAGCGCGTCGACGACCCGAAGGAGCAAATCGGTCGAGACGGCGAAATTGACGCCGATATTGTTGTCGCCCTTGGAGGCGAAGATCG
>JAPPHW010000096.1 GCA_028820945.1 Defluviicoccus sp. | reverse complement strand
CCGGGTCGCGGACGATGTTCATCGCCGAGATGTAGCGCTGGCCTTCCTCCGCCGAATGAACCGGGACGGGAAGCTTGAGCCAGTCGACATCGTTGCCGGTGCGGACGACTTCCTTGACCGGGCCGGTCGGCACGTCGACGAAGCCGCGCGGCGGCTCGCGCAGGCGCCGCGCCAGCGTCGGCAGGTAGTCTTCCCGCGGAACCCCGAGTGCGCGGCACTGCGACCAGCGGTGCTTGACCAGAATGTCGCAGAGCCGGAAGTCCGGGTATTCCGTTATGTTCTCGAACAGGATCGGCCCTTCGGACTGCGCCGACAGCGCGCCGATATCGTCGATCGACACCGGCTTTTCGATCACCGTCAGGATATCGGCGTTGGTTTCGAGGTAGCCGCGCAGATCCCGGTCCAGGGCGCGGTTGCTCAGGGGGTGCGCGGGCGTGGCGCCGGCCATGGTCGCCTCCTCGAACGGGGTCGCCGGGGCAGGATAGGCGGTCGCGGACCTGTCACCAACTTGTCTCCCCTTCGTCGTTTCGACCGGAGGCGACCGCCTCGCTGTCCCCCTCCGTCATGGCCGGACTTGTTCCACTGCTGTCCGGTTTAATTCCGGCGCGGATGTAGCGCCCATGGGCGAGACCGTCTCCGCCCCCCGCTGTCACCCCGGACTTGATCCGGGCATGACGGGTGCGGGCGGCGGCACGAGGGTTCTTCGCAAGCCGTGCCCGGTCGAAATGACGGGTCGGAGAACCCGTCGGGCCTTTCCGCCGTCCCGTGGCTGGGTTAGCGTATCGGCTATGAATCTCGGAATGTTCTACTGGCCCTGCGGGCACCACATGGCGGCGTGGCGGCACCCCGACGGCGTCGCCGATTCGGGCGGCAATATCGCCCACATCGTGGAGCTCGCGCAGCTCGCCGAGCGCGGTCTGTTCGACCTGTTCTTCATGGCCGATTCGGTCTCGTTCTGGCGCGGCGACCTCAAGTCGATGATTCGCGATTCCTTCGGAACCTGGATCGAGCCGTTCACCGTGATGTGCTCGGTCGCCCAGCACACGCGCCATATCGGGCTCGTCTGCACCTCGACCACGACCTACGACCAGCCCTATCTGCTCGCCCGCCGGTTCGCTTCGCTCGACGTCACGAGCGGAGGCCGGGCCGGATGGAACCTGATCACCTCCGCCAACAAGCTGGAGGCGGCCAGTTTCGGTCTCGACGAGCACCTGGAAAAAACCGAGCGCTACCGCCGCGCCCGCGAATTCGCCCATGTCGTGCGCGGGCTCTGGAACTCCTGGGGCGAGGGTGTGTTCGTCCGCGACAAGGAAAGCGGCCTCTATTTCGACGAAAGCAAGCTCAACGTGATGGAGCACCGGGGCGAGCACTTCCAGGTGCGGGGACCGATCAACGTGCCGCCCTCGCCGCAGGGCGAGCCCGTGATGGTGCAGGCGGGCGCGTCCGACGACGGGCGCCAGCTCGCGGCCGAGACCGCCGAGGTGATCTTCGGCGCGCAACAGACCCTCGAAGGGGCGCGGGAGTTCTACGCCGACGTGAAGGGCCGGATGGAGGCGGTCGGACGCGATCCCGATTCGCTCAAGGTCCTGCCCGGCCTCGCCGTCTGCGTCGGTCGCACCCAGTCGGAAGCCGAGGACAAGTACGAGGTCCTGCAGGATCTCATCGACCCCCTCGCCGGGATGCAGCTTCTCTCGAGGCGGATCGACTTCGACCTCACCGGCTACGATGTCGACGGGCCGCTGCCGGAGCTGCCGCCCAACAAGGTCGTCTCCACGCGGGCGCAGCTGTTCGCCGAGATCGGGCGCCGGGAGAACCTCACCATCCGCGATCTCTACCGCCGCATCGCCGGCGCGCGGGGTCACTACGAAATCGTCGGCACCCCGGGGAGCATCGCCGACATGATGGAGGAATGGGTCCGCGAGCGCGGCTGCGACGGGTTCAACATCATGCCGCCGGTGTTCCCGTCGAGCCTGGAGGACTTCATCGAACTGGTGATCCCCGAGCTGCAGCGCCGGGGGCTCTATCGCACCGAGTACGCGGGCACGACGCTGAGGGAAAATCTCGGCATTACCCGCCCGGCCTGGCCGTAGGACGGGTCTATCCCGACTTGATCCGTCCCTCGATACGGCCCTTCGGGCCTACTCGGGATGAGGATCTAAGAGATTCCCTCACCCTGAGTAGCGGCGCAGCCGCGTATCGAAGGGCGGCCGACCGCGCTCCAGATCACCCGGCGTCCAGCCTGAGCAGTTCGCGGGCGTTCGTCTCGTATATTCGCCCCCTGTCGGCGGCATCGATGTCGAGAGCGTCGACCGCGTCGATCGTGCCCCGGATGAACAGCGCGCCGCCTTCGGGGTCGAACGGCGCGTCCGTCGCGAACAGGCTTTGTCCCGCCCCGAAGAACTCGTAGCCGCAGACCGTCGCGGGCCTCGACCCGTTCAACGCCGTGTCGCCGTACAGCATGCGGTAATACTCGATCGGCTGCTTTTCGAGCCCGGCGCGCGCGGCGAGCGGGTTGTTGCCGACCCCGCCTTCGAAGAGCTGCTCGAAGCCGATGGAGATCTTCTCCGCGAAGAAGGGGATCATGCCGCCCATGTGATGGGTGACGATCTTGAGGTCGGGCAACGCGTCGAAGAGCCCGGAAAAGATCAGCCGCGCCATGCAGGCGCTGGTCTCGTAGGGCCAGCCGAAGGTGAACCAGATTTCGTTCTCCGATAGCTCCTCGCTCATATAGTCGGGGTGGTTGGGGCCGCGGATCGGGTGCACCCAGACCGGCAGGTCGTACCCCGCGAGACACTCGAAAAGGGGCCGGAACGGGGCGCCGCTGATGGGGCGTCCCAGCACGTTGGTGAAAACCTGTACTCCGCGCGCGCCGAGCTCGTCTATCGCGCGGCGCGCCTCCTCGACCGCGCCGTCCGGGTCGTTCAGCGCGACCGAGGCGGTGAAGGCGGGGAATCGGTCGGGATAGCGAGTGCAGAGCTCGGCCATCCCGTCATTGGCGATCCGCGCGAGCTCCGCGCTCTCCTCCGGCGTGCCGAGAGCTTCCAGCGGCGGGTTGGCGAGCGACAGCACCTGCGCGTAGCCCTCGAACGCGTCCATCATCCGGAAGCGGTCCTCGACATCGGTCAGCGTCGGCAAGAGCGGGTAGCGCCCCAGCATCCGCTTGTCCGGGATGACCTCTTTCAGCCGTTCGAAATAGGCGGGCGGCAGGATGTGGTTGAAGATGTCGAGTTTCATGGGCGGTCGTCCGGTCGGCTCATTCTTCCCCCGTCGGCGTCCTCATTGTAGCGTTGCGGCCGCACAGACGCCGCCCGAGAAACCTGGAGGCAACCCCATGTCCGGCTATTCGGTCCCCGCGTTCGCGCGCTTCATCGACGATCTCCGCGCCCATTTCGAGAAAGGCCTGCCGGAGGACGAGCACTGGTCGGGTGTGAAGGACCTGCTCGCGGTTTTGGTCGCCGACAAGGAGATGCGCGAGGCCTCGCGCGGCTGGACCGCGAAGAAGGGGCGCGAATACGTCCTGCATCACGACGCCGGTCACGGGTTCTTCGTCGGCGCCCTGGTGCGCGAGCCCGGCCACCGCGCCTTCATCCACGATCACGCCCATACCTGGACAGTCTACGGCGTGCTCGACGGGGCCGAGATCACCCATGTCTACGAGCGCACCGACGACGGCAAGACGCCCGGGAAGGCGACGCTCCAACTGATCGACAGGCACGACGCGCCGACCGGGCATGTCGACACGATCGGTCCCTGGGTTCCCCATTCCGAGTGGGGCGCGTCCGAACGCTCGGTCGCGATCACGGTGCGCAGCGACCGCCCCGGCGGCTACAGCCAGAACCGCTTCTTCCCCGAGACCGGCACCACGGACAACACCCACCGCGGGCTGACGCTGGTGCCGCTCGCGGTGTGACGGCCGCCCTTCGATACGGGGCTCCGGTCCCCCTCACCCTAGCCCTCTCCCCGCAGGGGAGAGGGAACGCGCTTGCCGACTCCGCCTCGCCTTCTCCCCTCCCGCTCGCGGGAGGGGCCGGGGGAGGGTGGGTCGGTCGTCGTGAACCGACAAGTTCGGAAAACGCTCTAACCGGCGGCGCCGTTCCCGGCCTCTCGGATCGCCTTCAGCACCTTCGGCGGCGACATCGGCTGTTCGCGAAGCCGGATGCCGATGGCGTCGTGGATGGCGTTGGATATCGCGGCGATCGGCGGAATGATCGGCACCTCGCCGATGCCGCGCACGCCGTAGGGGTGGTTCGGGTTGGGCACCTCCACGATCTCGGTGCCGATGAACGGCACGTCGGAGGCGACCGGAACCCGGTAGTCGAGGAAGCCCGGGTTCTGGAGGGTTCCGTTCTCGTCGTAGATGTACTCTTCGTTGAGCGCCCAGCCGATCCCCTGCACGGCGCCGCCCTGGAACTGCCCCTCGACATAGGCCGGATGGATCGCCTTGCCGGTGTCCTGGATCACCGTGTAGCGCAGGATCTTGACCAGCCCGGTCCTGCGGTCGACCTCGACGTCGACGATATGGGTGCCGAAGCCCGGCCCCGCGCCCTCGGCGGTGATTTCCGCGTGGCCCGCGATGGGGCCGCCGGTCATTCCCGACTTGCGCGCGATATCGGCGATGGATAGCGGCTCGAACTCGCCGACATTGGAACTCGCCGGGCGCGCGTGGCCGTCCTCCCAGACGACGCCGTCCACCGGCACGTCCCAGGTCCGGGCGGCGCGCTCCCGCATGACGTCGATCGCCTTGCGCGCGGCGACCGTCACCGCCATGCCGCTCGCGAAGGTGCCGCGGCTGCCGGCGGTGACGAAGTTGAAGCCGAGCTGCTGGGTGTCGCCGATCTGCGGGCGCACCTTGTCGACGTCGATGCCGAGCTCCTCGGCGACCATCATCGCCATCGCAGCCCGCGACCCGCCCGCGACGTCGATGGTGCCGAGGATCACGGCGACCGTGCCGTCCTCGTTGACGTTGAGCGTGGTCGTGGTCTCCTTGCCGATGTTGAACCAGAAGCCGGTCGCGATGCCGCGGCCCTGATCCTGGCCGAGCGGTTCCTTGAGATGCGGGTGCTCCAGCGCCTTCTTCAGCGTGTCCTCGTAGCCGATCGGCCCGAAGGTGGGGCCGTAATAGGTCTGGGTGCCTTCCTTCGCGGCATTGCGCATGCGGAGCTCGATCGGATCGATGCCGAACTCGATCGCCATCTCGTCCAGGATGCTCTCCACCCCGAAGATAGAGATCGGCGCGCCGGGCGCCCGGTAGGCGGCGACCTTGGGCCGGTTCACGGTGATGTCGTTGCCGGTGACCTTGACGTTCTCGAGGTCGTAGCGGGTGAAGGTGCACATCGAGGCCATCGGCACCGACGAGCCCGCGAAGGCGCCGGCCTGGAAGTCGAGCTCGGCCTCCGCGGCGACGATCCGGCCGTCCTTGCGGCAGCCGATCTTGATCCGCGTATGCGCGCCCGAGGTCGGTCCGGTGGCGCGGAACACGTCCTCCCGGCTCATGGTCATCTTGACCGGCCGGTTGGACTTCTTCGACAGAACGATGGCGAGCGGTTCGAGATAGACGTTGTTCTTGCCGCCGAACCCGCCGCCGAGCTCGGTCGGGATCACGCGGATCTTCGAGATGTCCATCTGCAGCAGCTTGGCGCATTGCGCGCGGATCACGAAATGGCCCTGGGTCGCGGTGTAGACCTCGACCTGGCCGTCCTCGGTGTAGCTCGCGAGCGAGGCCTGCGGCTCGATATAGCCCTGGTGCACGGGCTTGGTGTTGAACTCGCGCTCGATGACGAGGTCCGCTTCGGCGAATCCCTTCTCCACGTCGCCCTTGGCGAAGTTGAAGACCTTGGCGAGGTTCGACGGCTTCTCGGGTGCCGGGTCGACGCCTTCGGTGATCTGCTCCTCATGCAGCAGCGGCGCGTCTTCCGCCATCGCGTCGACGGGATCGATCACGTGCGGCAGCACTTCGTAATCGACCTCGATCAGCTTGACGGCCTGCCTTGCGACGGCATCCGAGGTCGCGGCGACGGCGGCAACGGGATGCCCGTCGTAAAGCACCTTCTCCCGCGCCATCATGTTGCGGGTGACGTCGCGGAAATTGACGATGAGCTCGCCCGCCGCGGCATACTCGATCGGCATTTCAGGGAAATCGTCGCGCGTGACCACCGCCTTGACGCCCTTGAGCGCCTCCGCCTTGTCGGTCCGGATGGCGAGCACCCGCGCATGCGCGTGCGGGCTCCGGACCACGCGGCCGTAGAGCTGGCCCGGCAGGTTGATGTCGGCGCCGTAACGGGCGCGTCCGGTGACCTTGTCGACTCCGTCCGGGCGGATCGGCCTCGTGCCGACGACCTTGAGATCCTTGTCCTCGTATTTGAGCATCGTCGCCATGGTCAGACCTCCCTCATCTCGCGGGCGGCATCGGCCACCGCCTCGACGATCTTGTGATAGCCGGTGCAGCGGCAGAGATTGCCGGCGAGCCAGTATCGGATTTCGGTTTCGGTCGGGTCCGGATTGCGTTCCAGGAGCGACCGCGAGGCGATCAGCAGACCCGGGGTGCAGATGCCGCATTGCAGCGCCGCGTGTTCGAGGAACTTGCGCTGCAGCGGGTGAAGCTCCTCGCCGTCGGCCATGCCCTCGATGGTCTCGACCCGCTTGCCCTCGACCTCGACGGCCAGCACGAGGCAGGAGCACATCAGCCTTCCGTCCACGGTGACCGAGCAGGCGCCGCAATCGCCCGTGCCGCAGCCTTCCTTGGTGCCGGTCATAACGAGCTCGTCGCGCAGCGCGGACAGCAGCGTCTGGTCGCTTTCGCAGAGGAATTCGACCTCGTCGCCGTTGATCGTCGTCGTGATGTGATAGCGCGCCATTACCGTTTCTCCGCCCGTTCGAGCGCAATCCGGGCCGCGCGTTCGGCGAGAACGCCCGCGACCTCGATCCTGAATTCCCTGGTGCCCCGCTTGTCGTCGATCGGCCGGCACGCCGCCGAGGCGGCTTCCGACAGCGCGCCGAGAGCGGCATCGTCCACCCGCGTGCCGATCAGCGCGGCGGCGGCCTGCTCCACCAGCAGCGGCCGTTCGGCGACCGCGCCGAGGGACACCCTGGCCGCGGAGCACACGCCCGAATCGTCGAGCGTGAGGTTCACGCCCACGCCGACCACCGCGATGTCCATTTCGGTCCTTGGGGTGAAGCGCAGATAGGCATCGCCCGAACGCGGGGGGCGTTCCGGCAGGTCGAACGAGACCACGATCTCGCCGGCTTCGAGCGAGGTCTTCCCCGGTCCGATCGCGATGTCCTCCACCGGCACCGAACGCCGCCCGCCGGGGCCGATCACCGAGGCGGCCGCGCCCGCCGCGATCAGCGCCGGCACGCTGTCGGCGGCCGGCGATGCGTTGCACAGGTTCCCGCCGAGCGTCGCCCGGCCGCGTATCTGGATCGAGCCGATCAGCTTGGCGCCGTCGACGATTCCGGGCCACGCGGCGTTGAACGCCTCATGCTCCATGATCTCCATGCCGGTGACCGCGGCGCCGAGGCGGTACCGCGCGCCGTCCTCGGAGATTTCCCGCATCTCGGCGATATTCTTGATGTCGACGAGAACCGCGGGTTCGACAACATCGCCGCGCATCTGGATCAGCAGATCCGTCCCGCCGGCCAGCACCCTGGCCGTGCCTCCGGCATCCGCGAGTATCCTCGTCGCCGCGTCCAGCGACGCTGGCGCTTCGTAACGCATCCGGTCTCGCTCCTTCTTGCCGCGATGAAGCCGATTGCCGTGCTCGGGCAACCCGTTCCGCGCAGTCATATACCGGCACGCGCGGGGCAAGGGAAGCGCCTGGCGGCCGTTCCCTCTCCGCCCGCGCCGTCCATGATCGAATTGCACGGTATGATTGTTTTTTATATTATGTATGCTATTATTGATAAGTTACCGAGGTAGGGGAGTTGCCGATGGAATCGGATCCAACGTTGGTTCTTTTCACAGGGCTCGCCGCAATAGCGGTGTTGATCGCGGTACCCGCGGTCGCGGTATACCGTGAGAACAGCGAACTCAAGATGGGCAGAGGACCGTTCGCGCTCTGGGTGTTGTTGTATCTGATCGTGCTGCCGTCAATATGGAATATCGCGGCGCATCTGGTGCCCGGGCTGGCAACCGACGCGGTGTTGGCCGTCGCCGGGGGTTGCATCGCCTATGTCTTCTACCAGCGCGCGGTGCGGCGCGCGCGCGATGCCGGCAGGGGCAAGCGCATCGCCTATATCGGCGTCATTCCGATCGCCAACGTGGTCGTCTACGTCATTCTGATGCTCGTCCCGACCGCCCGGCCCGGCGGGACCGCGAAGGCCGGCGAGACCTGACGGACTCCGTCGCGGATTACCGAGGGCCCGCCTTCTCGACGGCGGCGATGGAATCGGTCTCCGACTTCGAACTTACTTTGTGGGGCTCCGCGTTCAAGATGACCGTCGTAGTTCCCGCGCTCGCGATTTTTTTCGAAGACGGCGGCGACAGGATAGACAGGAAAGAGTTCGCCTTCTGGCTGGCGGGGTTTGTGCTCGCGTGGCTCGTTATCGTGCTGACCGTCGGGCTCTGGCTGAGGAGCACGCTCGCCCCGCACTGGCTGGTGCTTCTTTCGTTCCCCATGTTGGTTTTTTTGGCGCCCTTCGTACTGGTCCTGTACCACTTTCACGAGAGCGTAGCGCAACGAACCCGGGATGCCGGATTGCGGAAGGCTGTCGCCTATTTCGCGGCCGTTCCCCCTCTCAACCTGGTCCTGTTCGTCGTTCTGCTGATACTCCCGACCGCCCCCTGGAGGAGGGCCCATCGCAGGCGCGGGTTCGGCTGGCCGTCCCGAGTCTCCGCCTGGCTGCCGCGCCCGGCCTGGAAGGCCCTGGCCGGACCGTCCAGCCTCGACGGCGGGGCACCGGTTCCGTCGAAACCGGAATTGCTCTACGGTCCGCCGCCGGAGGGGCGATGGATTTCGAGCTTTCCGAAGAACAGCGGCAGTTCCTCGATGCCGCCCGGGCGTTCGCCGAGGGTGAGCTCGCGCCGCGGGCGGCGGCGTGGGACGAGGACTCGATCTTTCCGGCGGAGACGCTTCGCGCGGCGGCGGCGCTAGGTTTCGCCGGGCTCTACGTGCGCGAGGATGTCGGCGGCACGGCGTGCCGGCGGCTGGACGCGGCCATCGTTCTCGAAGAACTCGCGGCCGGCTGCACGTCGACCGCGGCCTATATCTCCATCCACAACATGGCGGCGTGGATGATCGACGCCTTCGGCAGCGAGGACCGCCGCCGCGCGTGGCTGCCGAAGCTCAACGCGATGGAATGGTTCGCGAGCTACTGCCTCACCGAGCCCGGCGCCGGGTCGGACGCGGCCGCGCTCGCCACCCGGGCGGTCCGCGACGGCGACGACTACGTCCTCAACGGCGCCAAGGCGTTCATCTCGGGCGCCGGCAGCGCCGACCTCTACGTCACGATGGCGCGGACCGGCGGCGAAGGGCCGGACGGCATTTCCTGTATCGGCATCGAAGCCGGCACCCCCGGCCTCTCATTCGGCGAGCAGGAGAAGAAGCTCGGCTGGCACTCCCAGCCGACCGCGATGGTCTTTTTCGACGATTGCCGAGTGCCCGTCGCCAACCGAATCGGCGCCGAGGGCGAGGGGTTCCGGATCGCCATGCGGGGGCTCGACGGCGGACGGATCAATATCGGCGCCTGCTCCATCGGCGGCGCGCGGGCGTGCTACGAGGCGGCCCGGACCTATGTGGGCGAGCGCCGCCAGTTCGGCCGCGCCATCGCGGATTTCCAGGTGACGCAATTCAAGCTCGCCGACATGGCGACGGCTCTCGAGTCGGCAAGGCTGATGGTCTGGCGCGCCGCCGCGTCGCTCGACGCCGGGGAGGCGGAGGCGACGCTCCGCTGCGCGATGGCGAAGCGGGTCGCGACGGACGCGGGGTTCGAGGTCTGCAACGAGGCCCTGCAGCTCCACGGCGGTTACGGCTATCTTCGCGACCACGCGATCGAGCGCTATCTGCGGGACCTCCGCGTTCACCAGATCCTCGAAGGGACCAACGAGATCATGCGGGTCATCATCGCCCGGCGGCTGCTGGCGCGGAACTGATGCCGGATCCCATCGAATTCGGCGTCCGGGGCGCCCTGGGCCGCGTGCATCTCAACGCGCCGGCGACCTTCAACGCGCTCACCCGGCGGATGTGCATCGCCTTTCGGGAAAAACTGCTCGAATGGGCGGACGACCCGGCGATAGGCGCGGTCGCGGTCTCCGGCGCCGGGGACCGCGCGTTCTGCGCCGGCGGCGATATCCGCGCGCTTTACGACTCCCACATGGCGGGCGACTCCACGACCGACATGTTCTTCTGGGACGAGTACCGGCTGGATTATGCCGTGCACGAATTCCCCAAACCCTATGTCGCGCTGGTCGACGGCATCGTCATGGGCGGCGGAGTCGGCATTTCGGTTCACGGCTCGCACCGCATCATGACCGAGCGCACGACATTCGCGATGCCGGAATGCGGCATCGGGTTGTTCCCCGATGTCGGCGGGACGGCATTTCTGCCGCGCGCGCCCGGCGAGCTCGGCATGTATCTCGCGCTCACCGGCGCCCGGATGAAGGCGGCGGACGCGATCCATGCCGGCATCGGCACGCACTACATGTCGAGTGCGAAGCTGGATGCCTTGCTGGAATGCCTGGCGGATGCCGACCCGAGCGGAGGAGTCGACTCGGTCGATGCCGTTGTCTCCGCATTTGCCGAGAACCCGGGGCCGGTCCAGATTCGCGAGCACGCGCGCACGATCGATCGCTGCTTCTCGGCGCCGACCGTTGCCGGCATCGTCGATGCGCTCGATGCCGAGGACGGTTACTTCGCCATCGAAACCGCCGACACGCTCCGCACCAAGTCGCCGACCAGCATGCTTGTGACTCACCGCCAGCTCCGCGGCGGCGGCGGGCTCGATTTCGAGGAGATCATGCGCCGCGAATACCGCATGGCCTGCGCCTTCCTCGCCGGGCACGACTTCTTCGAGGGCATCCGGGCGGCCGTCATCGACAAGGATCGCAAGCCGCGCTGGGAGCCGGGACGGCTGGAAGATGTGACCGAAGCGGAGGTCGAACGCTATTTCGCGCCGGTGGAGCGCGAACTCGCCTTCGACTGACGCCCGGGAGGAAGAGACCATGGCGGAGATCGGTTTCGTCGGGCTCGGCAATATGGGCCGGCCCATGGCGCTGCGGCTCATCGCGGCCGGCCACGCGGTGCGCGGTTTCGACGTCGCGGCGCCCGCGCGCGAGGCCGCCGGGGCGGCGGGAATCCCGCTGGCCGACGATTTGGGGGCGGCCGTGGACGGCGCCGAGGCGGTGTTCACCATGCTGCCCGCGGGCGGCGATGTGCGCTCGGTCTATTGCGAGCCCGGCGGGCTGCTCGCGACGGCGGGGCCGGATACGCTGCTCGTCGACTGCTCCACCATCGATCTCGAAACCGCGCGCGCCGTCCACGAGGAGGCGTCCGCCGGAGGCTTCGCCATGCTGGATGCGCCGGTCTCCGGCGGGGTCGGCGGCGCGGAGGCCGGCACGCTCACCTTCATGGTCGGCGGCGATGCGTCCGCCGTCGCGCGCGGCGAGCCCCTGATGGCGGCGATGGGCCGCAACATCGTGCACGCCGGCGGTCCCGGCAACGGCCAGGCGGCCAAGATGTGCAACAACATGATCCTCGGCGTCTCGATGATCGCGGTGTCGGAGGCCTTTACCCTCGCCGAGCGGGTCGGGCTCGACGCCCAGACCCTGTTCGACATCGTCTCCACCGCCTCCGGCCAGTGCTGGTCGCTGACCAGCTATTGCCCGGTCCCGGGACCGGTGCCGACATCGCCCGCGAACCGCGACTACCGGGCCGGCTTCACCGCGGCGATGATGCTCAAGGATTTGAGGCTCGCGCGCGGGGCGGCCCAGGCCAACGGCGCCAACACACCGCTCGGCAGCCACGCCGCCGCCCTCTACGAGCAGTACTGCGCGGACGGGGAGGAGGGCTCGGACTTCTCCGGCATCGTCCGCATGCTCAGGGGCGGAGGCTAGTTGACTCCACCCGCGGGCGTTTCGATAGTCGCGCCCGCGCGGATTTTTCTCGGTCGGATCAGGCATGGCGAATCCGGAAAGTGCCGGCGGGTTGAGGCTCGCCGCCGACATCGGCGGGACGTTCACCGACATCGCGGCCTTCGATCCGGCGACCGGCGCGCTCAGGCTCGGCAAGTCGCTCTCGACGCCGGCGCACCTGGTGGAGGGCGTCGCCGCCGGGGTGGGCCGGGCCGGCGTCGCGTTCTCCGACGCGGCGCTTTTCCTGCACGGCTCGACGATCGCCATCAACACCATGCTGGAGCGGACCGGCGCCCGCGCCGCTCTGGTCATCACCAGGGGCTTTCGCGACATCTACGAGATCGGCCGGATCAACCGGCCCGATTCCTACAACCTGTTCTTCAAGAAGCACCGCCCGCTGATCGAGCGCGCGATGTGCTTCGAGCTCGATGAGCGCATGCTGGCCGAGGGCGAGCCGTTGACCCCCCTCGACGAGGACGAGGTCCGGGCGCTTGGGCAGAGGCTCGCCGGGCTCGATGTCGAGGCCGTCGCGATCCTCCTGCTGCACAGCTATCGCAACCCGGATCACGAGAAGCGCGCCAAGGCAATTCTCGAATCCTGCATGCCCGGCGCGTTCGTGACCGCGTCGTACGAGTTGTCCCAGGAATATCGCGAGTACGAACGTTGCTCCACGGTGGCGGCGAACGCCTATATCGGCCCGGGCGTGCGCAACTATCTCGACGAGATCGGAGATCATCTCGAAGCGCAGTCTTTCCCCGGCGCGTTCCTGGTCGTGCAGTCGACCGGCGGGCTCTACGACGTCGCCCAGGCGCGCCACGACTGCGTCCACATGCTCGAATCCGGCCCCGCCGCGGGCGTCATCGCGGGACGAGCGCTCGCCCGCGCGGTGGGGATCGAGAATGCGATCACCTTCGACATGGGCGGCACCACCGCCAAGTCGGGGGTGATCTACGGCGGCGAGGCGCTGACGACCGGGAGCGCCAAGATCGGCGGCTACGAGCAGGGGCTCCCGGTACAGATCGCGATGATGGACATCTTCGAGGTCGGCACCGGCGGCGGGTCGATCGCGCGGACCGATGCGCAGGGCGCGCTGCGCGTCGGGCCGGAAAGCGCCGGCGCGAGCCCGGGGCCCGCCTGCTACGGCGCCGGCGGAACCGCGGCCACCGTGACCGACGCCAATCTGGTGCTCGGCCGGATCGCCCCCGACCGCTTTCTCGGCGGGGCGATGACGCTCGATTCGGCGGCCGCATTGGCGGCGATGAAATCGGGCGTTGCCGATCCGCTCGGCATGGACCCGGTGGAAGCGGCGGCCGGCGTGCTGCAGATCGCCGCCACCGCCATGTCGTTCGCCGTCAAGGGCGTGTCGACCGAGCGCGGGCTCGATGCCGGCGCGTTCGTGCTGGTGGCCTGCGGCGGCGCCGGGCCGCTGCACGCGAGCGCGGTGGCGCGCGAGATCGGCATGCGGGAGATCGTCGTCCCGCCGGCGCCCGGCCATTTCTCGGCGATCGGCATGCTGCACGCCGACCTTCGCTACGACTACGTGCGCACCTGGTTCGCCCGCCTCGCCGAGGCGCCGCTGGAAGAGATCGAGCGGCTCTACGCCGAGATGGAGGCGGACGGAAGGGCGGCGGTCGCCGCCACCGGCGCGGCGGTGTCGGAGATCGTCGTCGGGCGCGCCGCCGACATGCGCTATGTCGGCCAGGAGCACGCGGTCACGGTCGATTTGCCGGCCGCGCTGTTCGCCGCCGGCGACCGGGCGGCGATCAAGCGGCGCTTCGACGAGGTGCACGGCATTCGCTACGGCACTTCGGCGCCCGACGAGCCGGCCGAGCTGGTCAGCCTGAGGACGACGGTCTCGGGCCTTCTGCCCAAGCCGCCGACGGTGCGGGGCGGGGAGGGCGGCGCGGCCGATCCCGCGCCGTTCGAGACCCGCCGCATCTATTTTTCCGAGACCGCCGATTTCGTCGCGACCCCGGTCTATGCCCGCGCCGATCTCGGCGTTGGCGCGAAGCTCGAGGGCCCGGCGGTGATCGAGGAAGAGGCATCGACGACGCTGCTGCTGCCGGGCGACGGTCTCGGCGTCGACGAATTCGGCAATCTTCGCATCCGCGTCGGGTCCGCCGCGCGATGAAGGGAGACCGCCCGCGCGTCGACCCGGTGGTCACCGAGCTGGTGCGGAACGGCGTCATCGCCATCACCGAGGAGATGA
>JAPPHW010000212.1 GCA_028820945.1 Defluviicoccus sp. | reverse complement strand
CCGGGACCATCGCCGCGACCATCGACGAGACCTGGGTCGTGGCGCGGGAGATGTCTGCGCGCTGCGGCGGCGACCCGGGCTATCCCGGCGTTTCCGGTCCCATGGTGCGCCCGGCGGCCCGACGTCCGGGGCGCGTCGCCGTGCTGGAAACCGCGGGCTGGGAGGTCGCGGGCGATGCGGCGAAGGCCGCTTTCGCGTCGGTCCGCGAAGGGCTGGAGGCGGCGGGCATCGAATGCGTCGACCGCCGTTCGGACGAGACGGTCGCAAGCGTGGAGAACGCGATCGCCGACGCGGTCCCGCTGGCCCGCAGCGTCAACGCCTGGGAAACCCGCTGGCCGCTCAACACCTACGCGAGGGACATGGACCGGTCGGGGCTGAGCGAGGTCTCGACCGACCGCCTCGCCGAGGCAGAGGGCATGACGCAGGAGCAGTACCATGGCCTGCTGGCGGACCGCGATCGCGCGCGCGCCGCTTGGGCGACGCTGGCGGAAACTTGCGAGATCTGCATCACCCTCGCGGCCACCGGGCCGGCGCCGGTGGGCCTCGATTCGACCGGCGATCCGGTGTTCAACGTCCCCGCCTCGCTCCTCGGCATCCCCGCCCTGACGATGCCCGTCATGGAGGTCGACGGCCTGCCGCTGGGCCTCCAGGCGATGGGTTTCGTCAACGAGGACGCGGCCCTGTTCGGCGCCGCGGCGGGACTGCTGACGGTACTGTAGGACGATCTACTCGTCGCCGATGCGGAGCGCGTCGATGAACGCGGATTGCGGGATTTCGACCTGGCCGAACTGGCGCATGCGCTTCTTGCCCTCCTTCTGGCGTTCGAGGAGCTTGCGCTTGCGGGTCACGTCGCCGCCATAGCACTTGGCGGTGACGTCCTTCCTGAGCGCGCTGATGGTCTCGCGCGCGATCACCTTGCCGCCGATCGCGGCCTGCAGCGGGACCTTGAAGAGCTGGCGCGGGATCAGGTCCTTGAGCCGGATGCAGATCGCCCTTCCGCGCTGCTCCGACCGGCTGCGATGCACGATCATCGACAGCGCGTCGACCGGCTCGGCGTTGACCAGGATCGCCAGCTTGACGAGGTCGCCCTCCTCGTAGCCTTCGAGCTGGTAGTCGAAGCTCGCATAGCCGCGGCTCACCGATTTGAGCCGGTCGTAGAAGTCGAACACCACCTCGTTGAGCGGCAGCCGGTAGACCACCATCGCCCGCCCGCCGACATAGGTGAGCTCGATCTGCGTGCCGCGCCGGTCCTCGCAGAGCGCGAGCACCGCGCCGAGATAGTCGTCCGGCACCAGGATGGTCGCCTTGATCCACGGCTCCTCGACCTTGCGGATCTGCACCGGGTCGGGCATGTCGGCCGGGTTGTGGACCTCGGCGACCGACCCGTCGCCGGCATGGACGCGATAGACCACGGACGGCGCGGTGGTGATCAGCTCGAGGTCGAACTCGCGGGCGAGCCGTTCCTGGATGATTTCCAGATGCAGCAGGCCCAGGAAGCCGCAGCGGAACCCGAAGCCGAGCGCGGCGGAAGTCTCGGGCTCGTAGTGGAAGCTCGAATCGTTGAGTCGCAGCCGGGCCAGGCTCTCGCGCAGATCCTCGTAATCCGCCGCATCGACCGGGAACAGCCCGCAGAACACCACCGGCACGGTCGGCCGGAAGCCCGGCAGCGGCGCCGCGGCGGACCGGCGGTCCTCGGTGATGGTGTCGCCGATCTGCGTCTCGGCGACATGCTTGATGCTGGCGGTGATGAAGCCGATCTCGCCGGGGCCGAGGGCGTCGGTCTCTTCGCGCTTGGGCGTGAAGACCCCGACCCGGTCGATCTGGTGCACCGCGCCGGTCGCCATCATGCGGATCCTCATGCCGCGCTTGAGCTCGCCGTGGCGCACCCGGACCAGGATGATCACGCCGAGATAGGCGTCGTACCAGGAATCGACCAGCAGCGCGCTGAGCGGTGCCTCGCGCTCACCCTCGGGCGGCGGAAGGCGCGCGATCAGCGCCTCCAGCACGTCGTCGATCCCCTCTCCGGTCTTCGCCGAGACGGCGATGCAGTCCGCCGCCGCGAGGCCGATCACGTCCTCCACCTGCGAGCGGATGCGCCCGGGCTCGGAAGCGGGAAGGTCGATCTTGTTGAGGACGGGGACGATCTCGTGGTCCGCGTCGATCGCGAGATAGGCGTTGGCGAGCGTCTGCGCCTCCACCCCCTGCGTGGAATCGACCAGCAGGATCGAGCCCTCGCAGGCGGCGAGCGAGCGCGAGACCTCGTAGGTGAAGTCGACATGGCCCGGCGTGTCCATCAGGTTGAGCTGATAGATCCGACCGTCCCGCGCCTTGTAGGGGAGTCGCACCGTCTGCGCCTTGATGGTGATGCCGCGCTCGCGTTCGAGCTCCATCGTGTCGAGGATCTGGTCGCGGAACTCGCGCTCCTCGACTCCGCCGCAAGTCAGGATCAGCCGGTCGGCGAGCGTCGACTTGCCGTGGTCGATATGGGCAATGATGGCGAAATTGCGGATATGCGAGAGATCGGTCATCCCGGTCAGCCTCGCAGCACGGCCCCCGTCGCCTTGGAAACCGCGGCGACGATCCGCTCGCCGACGGCCTCGATTTCCACGTCCGTCAGAGTCGCGTCGCGCGGTTGAAGGGTGACGCAGAGCGCGACCGATTTCTTGTCGGCGCCGAGCTCGGGCCCGCGATAGACGTCGAACAGCGCGACGTCCGCGATCAGCGCCTTGTCCGCGCCGCGCGCGGCCGTCGTCAGCGCCACGCCGGGAGTCGTCTCATCGACCACGAAGGCGAAATCGCGCTCCACCGGTTGCAGCGCGGCCAGATGGAGCATGGGGCGCGAACTCCCCTTCGACGCCTTCCGGGCCGGGATATCGTCAAGCATGACTTCGAACGCGGAGGCAGGACCCCGCAAATCGAAACGCTCCAGTATCGCGGGATGGACCTCGCCGAACCGGGCGAGCGGCTTGGGGCCCAGCATGAGGGCAGCGGCACGGCCGGGGTGGTACCAGCCCGGCACCTCGTCGCCGATACGGAGGTTGTGGGCGGGAACGCCCGCCGCTTCGAGCGCCGCCAGCGCATCGGCCTTGGCGTGGTAAGCGTCCACATCGGCGCGCGTGCCCGCCCAGTGCCGGGGCCCCGTCCCGCCGACGCGGAGCCCGCATGCGGCCTGCGACTGCGCTCCCTCGCGGCCGTCGAATCGCGGTCCGATTTCGAACAGCGCGATATCCGCGGTTCCGCGCGCGGCGTTGCGCGCGGCCGCATCGAGAAGATTGGGCAGGATCGAGGGGCGCATCTGCACGAGATCGACGCTGATCGGGTTGGCGAGGCGAAGCGACGCATCGGTGCCGAACGCGTCCGCCTTCTCGCTCGACGTGAAAGAGAAAGTCACCGCCTCGGTCAGCCCGCGTGAGGCGAGCGCGCGTCTGACCCGGCCGCGCCGGGTCTGCGCCTGCGACCAGGCCGCGGCCGGCACCGCGGTCGTCGCGCGAAGCGGCACCGCCGGAATCGCCTCGAAACCGTTGATCCTGAGCACTTCCTCGACGAGGTCGGCCTCGCCCTTGATGTCGGGACGCCAGGGCGGCACGCACGCGGTCAGGCTTCCCCCGTTGTCCTCGATTTCGAAACCGAGGTCGCCGAGGATCCTTTGAGCGACGCCTTCCTCGATCTCAACTCCGCCCAGCGTAGCGACGCGCGATTTGCGCAGCGTGACACTGCGTCCGCGGTCGGGCATTCCGCCCGCCATGGTCAAGGCGCTCGCCTCGCCGCCGCAGATATCGAGGATCAGCCTCGCCGCGACTTCCGCGCCCCACAGCGCCGAGGTCGGATCGACCCCGCGTTCGAACCGGTAACGGGCGTCGGAAATTATGCCGAGCTTGCGCCCGGTGGCGGCGGTCCGCACCGGATCGAACAGCGCGACCTCGAGGAACACGTTCGCGGTGTCGTCCCCGCAGCCGGTCTCTTCGCCGCCCATGACCCCGCCGATCGCCAGCACGCCGTTGTCGTCGGCGATCACCGTCATCGACGGATTGAGGTCGTAGGTCCGTCCGTCGAGCGCGGCGACGCTCTCGCCTTCCCTCGCGAAACGCATGGTGGGATCGCCGTTCACCTTGTCGGCGTCGAACACGTGGAGCGGACGCGCGAGGTCGAAAGTGACGTAGTTGGTGATGTCGACCAGCGCCGAGATAGGCCTCAGCCCGATCGCGGTCAACCTGTCCTGCAGCCATTTGGGGCTCGGCCCGTTGCGGACGTTGCGGAAGGTCCGCCCGACCACGAAGGGGCACGCAGCGCCGTCGCCGGCCTCGAAGTCGCGCCGCCAGGAGAGCGGGCTCTCGAAACCGCCCTCGAGCGTCGTGGTGTCGAGCGGCTTCAGGCGCCCCATCCCGGCCGCGGCGAGGTCGCGGGCGATGCCGCGCACGCCCGCGCAGTCCGGGCGGTTGGGCGTAAGGCCGATCTCGATGACCGGATCGCCGATGCCAAGCGCCACGGCGGCCGAGGAGCCGGCCGCGAAATCTCCGCCCAGCTCGATGATCCCCTCGTGCTCGTCCGACAGTCCGAGTTCGCGTTCGGAGCAGAGCATCCCGCTGCTCTCGACGCCGCGGATCTTCGACTTCTTGAGCTTCGTTCCGGTGGCCGGAATGACGCAGCCGGCGCGGGCGAACACGCCCTTCATGCCGGTCCGCGCATTGGGCGCGCCGCACACCACCTCGAAGCGTTCGCCGCCGCCGACATCGACGGTACAAAGCCGCAGCCGGTCGGCGTTGGGGTGGGGTCCTGCCTCCACCACGTCGCCGACCACGAATTCGGCGAGCGCGGCGGCCGGATCGTCGACGGCGTCGACCTCGAGCCCGATCATCGACAGCCGCTCGGCGATCTCCTCGAGCGGGACGTCGGTCTCAAGATGCTCGCGGAGCCAGGAAAGGGTGAATTTCACTGCGCGATCCCGGCCGCGACGTTCGGTATATCGAGCGCCGGAAACCCGTAATGGCGGAGCCAACGCAAGTCGGAGTCGAAGAAGGTCCGGAGGTCGGGAATGCCGTATTTGAGCATCGCGACGCGCTCCACCCCCATGCCGAAGGCGAAGCCCTGGTATCGCGCCGGGTCGATCTTGCAGTTCTCCAGCACCTTCGGGTGGACCATTCCGGAACCCAGGATTTCGAGCCAGTCGTCGCCGGCCCCGATGGTGAGCCCGTCGGCGGACCGGCTGCAGCCGATATCGACCTCGGCGGACGGCTCGGTAAAGGGAAAGAAGCTGGGCCGGAAACGGACCGGCAGATCGTCGACGCCGAAGAACGCGCGGCAGAACTCGATCAGGCAGCCCTTGAGGTGGCCCATATGGGTCTCTTCGTCGATCACCAGCCCCTCGACCTGATGGAACATCGGCGAGTGCGTGGCGTCGTGGTCGGCGCGGTAGGTGCGGCCCGGCACAACGATGCGGATGGGAGGCTTCTGGACCAGCATCGTGCGGATCTGCACGGGTGAGGTGTGGGTCCGCAGCAACAGCCGTTCGCCGTCCTCGCCCTCCTCGAAATAGAATGTGTCGTGATCCTGCCGTGCGGGATGCTCTGGCGGGATGTTCAGCGCCGTGAAATTGTGGAAGTCGTCCTCGATATCCGGACCCTCGGCGACCGTGAACCCCATCTGGCAGAAGATCGCCACGATTTCCTCGATGGCCTGGCTGATCGGGTGGATGCGCCCTTCCGGTTCCGGCCTTGGCGGCAGCGAGACGTCGATCGTCTCTTCGGCGAGGCGGGCGTCCAGCGTTCCGGCTTCGAGCGCGGCACGGCGGGCGTCTATCGCCTCGGCGACGACGGTCTTCAACGCGTTGAGCGCCTGGCCCGCCGCCCTGCGGTCCTCCGGCGCAAGCGTGCCGAGCTCCTTCATCAGCGCGGTCACGCGGCCCCTGCGGCCGAGGGTCTCGACGCGAAGCCCTTCGAGCGCGTCGAGGTCGGCGGACCCGATCCGCGTCAGTAAATCCGAACGAAGCTGTTCGAGGTCGTCCATCCCAAGACCCGCCGGTTTCGGCCCGCCGGGCGGCGGGCCCCTTCCCGCCTAGTCGGACAGCGCCGCCTGCGCCTGCTCGACGATCGCCTTGAAGGCATCCGGTTCATGCACCGCGAGATCGGCCAGCATCTTGCGGTCCACCTCGATTCCCGCCCGTTTCATGCCGTTCATGAACTGGGAGTAGGTGAGACCGTGCTGACGGGCGCCGGCATTGATGCGCTGGATCCAAAGGGCGCGGAAATTGCGCTTGCGGTTGCGCCGGTCGCGGTAGGCGTATTGCAGCCCCTTCTCGACGCGCTCGATCGCGACGCGGAAGCTGGTGCGGTTGCGTTCGCGGTAGCCAGCGGCGAGGTCGAGAACCTTCTTGTGCCGGGCGTGTGTCGTCACGCCGCGCTTCACTCTGGCCATGGCGCGCTCCTCAGGCGTAGGGCAGGTAGGACTTCACGATCCGGGCGTCTTCCGGCGCCATGATCCGGGTCCCGCGCGCCTTGCGTTTCATTTTTTGCGTGCGCTTGCGCAGATTGTGCCGCTTGAAGGCGAAGTTGGACCGCACCTTGCCGGTCGCGGTTGTGCGAAACCGCTTCTTCGCCCCGCTCTTGGACTTGAGCTTGGGCATTTCATCCTCCGTCTCGGGACGTGCAACGCGAACCGCCTCGGCATGCCCCGCGGTTCCGGATCCTCTCGGACCCGGCCGCTTCGCCGGACGATCCCAAACAGACGGCGGGTTATAGCGGCGCGCGGCGCGGCGCGCAAGCGAGGCGCGGGCGCTACTTGGGCGCCATCACCATGACCATTTGCCGGCCTTCCATCTTGGGCAGCTGCTCGACCTTGGCGAGCTCCCCGAGCTCGTCGCGCACCCGGAACAGCACCTTCAGCCCGAGATCCTGATGCGCCATCTCGCGGCCGCGGAAGCGCATGGTCACCTTGACCTTGTCGCCTTCGTCGAGGAACCGGCGGATGAAGCGCATCTTGACGTCGTAGTCGTGCCGGTCGATCGCCGGGCGGAGCTTGATCTCCTTGACCTCGATCGTCTTCTGCTTCTTGCGGGCCTCGGTCTTCTTCTTCTGCTGTTCGTATTTGAGCTTGCCGTAGTCCAGGATCTTGCACACCGGCGGGTCGCTGTTGGGCGACACCTCGACAAGATCGAGGCCGCGTTCGGCGGCGAGTTCGATGGCATCGGCGGTGGGGAAGACACCAAGGACATCGCCGTTGGTGTCGACGACCCTGACGGCCTGGGCCCGGATCGCCTCGTTGACGCCGCGTTCCTCGCGAACGGGCGGCTCCATAATCGGTGGTCTTGCTATGGACCGGTCTCCCTGGTTAACGGCACGTCCGGCACGGATGCGGCCCGCGCCGCCCGGCGCGGGCCGTGCCGATAAAGCAACAATTTAGGGCTTTCGTTGCAGTCACGCGTCGGCGTCTTGGTCCGGACCGGCGGCTTCTGCCTTAAGTCTATCGATCGCGGTATCGAGCGCAAGGACTTCTTGGTCCCTGCCGCCGAGCCGCCGAACGGCGACCGTGCGGGCCGCGACCTCGTTGCGCCCGACGACGAGCATGACCGGCACCTTGCGGACGCTGTGCTCTCTTACCTTGTAGCCGATCTTCTCGTTCCTGCGGTCGAGCTCGACCTGCAACCCCGCCTTCCTCGCGGCGGCCGCGACCTCGTCCGCGTAGTCGTCGGCATCGCCGGTGATCGTCGCGACCACCGCCTGCAGCGGCGCGAGCCAGAACGGCAGATGGCCCGCATAATGTTCGAGCAGGATGCCAAGAAAGCGTTCGAGAGATCCGAACAGCGCCCGGTGCAGCATGACCGGACGATGGCGTTCGCCGTCCTCGCCGATATAGGCGGCGTCCAGCCGCTCGGGCAGGTTGAGGTCGACCTGGAGCGTGCCGCATTGCCAGTCGCGGCCGATCGCGTCGCGCAGGACGAATTCGATCTTGGGCCCGTAGAACGCCCCCTCGCCCGGGTTGACGCCGTAATCGAGGCCCATGCCGTCGAGCGCGCCCCTGAGCGCGCCTTCGAGCCGATCCCAGACCTCGTCCGAACCGATCCGTTTCTCCGGCCGGTCGGAGAATTTGATGCGCACGTCCTCGAATCCGAAATCGCGGTAGATATCGACGATCAGGGCGATCACCGTGCGGCACTCGGCCTCCATCTGCTCCGGCGTGCAGAAGATGTGCGCGTCGTCCTGGGTGAACGCGCGCACCCGCATCAGCCCGTGCAGCGCGCCGGAAGGCTCGTAGCGGTGGACCCGGCCGAACTCGGCGACCCGAAGCGGCAGATCGCGATAGCTCTTCATGCCCTGGCGGAACACCTGGACGCCGCCCGGGCAGTTCATCGGCTTGACCGCGAATACCCGCCCGTCCTCCGTCTCGGAGGTGAACATGTGCTCGCGGAAGGTCTCCCAGTGGCCGGAGAGCTCCCACAGCGAGCGGTCCATCAGCTCCGGCGTCGAGATCTCGACATAGCCGGCCGCGTCCTGGCGCCGGCGCATGTAGTCGATCAGCCGGAGATAGAGGCTCCATCCTCTCGGATGCCAGAAGGCGGATCCTGGGGCCTCCTCCTGGAAGTGGAACAGGTTCATCTCGCGCCCGAGTCGGCGGTGGTCGCGCCGCTCGGCTTCCTCCAGCTGGTGGAGATGGGCCTTCAGTTCCTTCTCGTCGCGCCAGGCGGTGCCGTAGATACGCTGCAGCATCTCGTTGTCGGAATCGCCGCGCCAGTAGGCGCCCGCGACCTTGAGCAGCTTGAAGCCCTTGCCGACATGGCCGGTCGACGGCAAATGAGGGCCGCGGCACAGATCGTGCCATTCTCCCTGCCGGTAAACCGTAACCGGCTCGCCGTCGGGCAAGCCCTCGATGATCTCGGCCTTGTAGGCCTCGCCTTGGTCTCTGAAGCGATGGACCGCGTCTCCCCGGTCCCACACCTCGCGGACGATGGGCTCGTCGCGGGTGACGATCTCGTGCATCTTGCGCTCGATGACATCGAGATCCTCGGTCGAGAACGGGGTCTCGCGCGCAAAATCGTAGTAGAAGCCGTTCTCGATCGCCGGGCCGATGGTGACCTGGGTGCCGGGGAACAGTTCCTGCACCGCCTCGGCCATCACATGAGCGGCGTCGTGGCGGATCAGCTCCAGCGCCTCGTCCGACCGGCGCGTGACGATCTCGACCGCGGCATCGCTTTCGATCGGCCGCGCGAGGTCGCGCACCTCGCCGTCGACCTTGACGGCGATCGCCGCCTTGGCGAGGCCGGGGCCGATCGACGCGGCGACGTCCGCGCCGGTCGGCGGGACATCGAACGGCCGCCGGCTGCCGTCGGGGAGGGTGACGATCACACGCGCCGTCTGCTGTCGGGTTACGGTTGCCATGGTTCCTTTCGCGACTGCGCCGCCGGACGGACCGCGCGCATTTAGCGCAATCGCGGCCCGGTCACAAGCGGCGGGCTACAGGCGCTCCAGCACGGCGGCGGCAAAGATATAGGCCCCGAGCGCGAGAATGCCCACGAAAAAGACACGCCTGAACCGTTCTTCGGACAGGCGCCGGCGGATCCGCTGACCGATCGCCATGCCGATCAGGGCGGGAACCAGAGCGGCGGCCGATACGATCCCGGTATCCCTGGGGAAAAGTCCCGAGCCGCCCAGCGCCACGGCCAGCGCGAGCGCCGAGGCGCCGAACAGGAACCCCATCGCCTGGACCAGCGCGTCGCGGCCGAGCCCGATCGCCTGCAAATACATGATCCCGGGAACGACGAAGGAACCGGTCATCCCGGTAAGGATGCCGTTCACCGAACCGAACAGGGGCCCCGTCCAGCCTTCGCCGCGCGCCGGTATTGCGAATCGCCAGCCGCAGAGGCCGAGGCCGGCATAGACGAGGACGATCAGACCGAGAAGCCCCGAGAGCAGCACGAGATCGACCCGGGTCAGGGCCAAGGCGCCGAGCCAGACCGTGATCGTCGCCGCCAGCATGAACGGCCACAGCCGGCGAACGATCGTCCGCGCGTGCCCGCCGACCGACGCCTGCCACACGTTGGTCGCCGCGGCGGGGACGGTCAGGAGCGCCATCGCCGTCGTGAGATCGAGCAGGACCGTCAGAAGCCCGAGGCTCACCGTCGGCAGGCCGAGCCCGATCAGCCCCTTGACGCCCCCGGCAAGGAGGAAAACGAGCGCGATGGCCGCGATGATGAACGGATCCGTCAAGGCCGCACTCCGCAACGCACCCGCCCGCGCGCGCCGTCGCGTCCAGAGCGGCCAGCTTTCGTGACTTCGGCTTCGGTGATAGGGTCCGGAGGTCGGAAAACGACGACGCCGACGATCCCCAGGGGCCAACGAAACCGGGAAATCCGCCTGTGAACGGGGACGGATCAGAAGCGGCCGCGATCTTATCACGCCCCGGCGGCGCGGCAATTGCCTACCGGCGTGTCGAAGGCCGCGAGCCGGGCGTAATGTTCCTGGGCGGTTTCCGGTCGGACATGACCGGGACCAAGGCAAGTGCGCTGGAAGCCGCCTGCCGGGAGGCCGGGCGCGCATTCGTGCGCTTCGATTATTCCGGCCACGGACAATCTTCGGGCGACTTTCTCGACGGCACCATCGGCAGCTGGCGGGACGACGCGGTCGCGGTGCTCGACGAGGTGGCCCGCGGGCGGCAGATCCTCGTCGGTTCTTCGATGGGCGGGTGGATCATGCTGCTGACGGCACTCGCCCGGCCCGCCCGCATCGCCGGTCTGGTCGGGATCGCCGCGGCCCCGGATTTCACCGAGGACCTGATGTGGAACCGCTACGGCGAGGACGTCCGCGCGGAGCTCAAGGTAAAGGGCGTCCTTTACGTACCCTCGGATTACGACGACGAGGACTATCCGATCGCCTACAGGCTGATCGAGGAGGGCCGCAAGCATCTCCTGTTGCGCCGCCCGATTCCGGTCCACTGCCCAATCCGGCTGCTGCACGGCAAGCGGGACGCGGATGTGCCCTGGATGACGGCATCGCGCATCGCGGGACAGGTGCTGAGCGACGACGTTCGCGTGTACCTCGTGGCGGACGGGGACCACCGGCTGGCGCGCGAAGAGGACCTCGCGCGGATATGGGCCTCGGTTGACGGGCTCTGCGCCGCGGCGGAGGGCTGACCCCGGTATGGCGGCAACGGACAGGGCGGCGCCCGCGGCCGGACCCTGGCGCGACCTGATCCGCAAGGACTACGCGACCTATTCCGCCATCGTTCTGCTCGGAACGCTGCTGCACGCGCTCCAGATACTGGTGATCTCGATAGTGATGCCGACCATCGTCGCCGACCTGGGCGGCGCGGTCTATTACGCCTGGACGGCGATCGTCTACACCGTGGGCTCCATCGTCGGCGCCGCCACGGTGGAGCCGATCACCCGCGCGGTGGGGCGCCGGGTAGGCTACGTCGCCGTCGCCGTCGTGTTCATGCTGTCGACCGCGGGATGCGCGCTCGCGCCCGATATCTTCACCCTGATCGCGGCGCGCGGCATCCAGGGCTTCGCCGGCGGGCTGATCATCGGCGCCTCGATGGCGCTGATCGGGGTTTTGTTTCCGCCCCATCTGCGCGCCCGCATACTCGCCGCCTATCAGGGCGTCTGGATGTTCGCGCAGCTGCTTGGCCCGGTTTTCGGCGGCGCCTTCGCCGAGTTCGGCTGGTGGCGCGGCTCGTTCTGGTCGCTGATTCCTTTCATCGCCTGCTACGCCGCGCTGATCTGGTGGAAGGTGCCGGACACCCAGCCGCGGCAGGGCGAGCATGGCGGCGGCTTTCCCTTCTTCCGGCTGACGGTGCTGACGGCAGGCGTTATCGCGGTCGCTGCGGCCGGGCCGATAGACGACACCGCGTTGCGGGCAATCCTGATCGTCGCCGCGATAGCGCTCGTCTGGACGACCTTCCGGCTGGACCGGACCGCGCGGACACCCCTGTTCCCGACCCGCACGCTTTCGCTGTCCGCCGTGGTCGGGCTCGGCCTCCTGATCCATTTCCTGGTCGGCAGCGTCCAGACCTCGATCACGCTCTTCGTGCCCCTGCTGCTCCAGGTCTTCCACGGCGTCCCGCCGATCTATGTCAGCTTCGTCAGCATCGTGCTTTCGCTGGGCTGGACGGTGGGGACCTTCATGGTCAACGGGTGGACCGGCTCGCGCGAACGGCTCGCGCTCTGGTGGGGGCCGGTGATCGTCGTTCTCGGGCTCGCGCTGATGACGGCGACGACCACCGCGCCGGGGCTCGTCCTGTTGACCGTGGCGGCCTTCCTCGTCGGCTTCGGCGTCGGCATCCACAACGTCCACCTGATCACCCGGACCATCGCTCGGGCGGACCCCGGGGAGGAGGGGCTGACCGCCGCATCCCTCCCGTCGGTACGCTCGCTCGGCACCGCCTTCGGCGCGGCGCTCGCCGGGATGCTGACGGCGATCGCGGGCTTCGACGACACGATGACCAGGGACTCGGTCGGCGATGCGGTGACTTTCGTGTTCGGCGTCAACCTCGTGCCGGCGGTGCTGATGGTATTGCTGATGTTCCGGCTGCTCGCGGTGGATACCGGCAGCTCACGGCAGGGCGAGGCTGCGTAACCCCTCGCGAAACGTGGGATAGCGCAGCGCCACGCCGAGCTCGCGCTTGATGCGGTCGTTGCGGACCCGGCGGCACCCGGAATAGAAGCTCCGCGCGAGCGGCGAGAGCTCCGCGGATTCGAACGGTTCCTCCGGAGGCGGCGCGATGCCGAGCAGTTCGGCGGCGAAAGCGACCACGTCGGCCTGGGCGGCGGGTTCGTCGTCGGCGACGTTGTAGATCCGCCCGGCTTTCGGTCGGGCGATCGACCCCCTGAGCGTGCCCGCCACGTCGTCGACGTGAATCCGGGAGAACACCTGGCCGGGCTTGACGATGCGCCGGGCGGTACCGTCGCGGAGCCGGTCGAGAACGTGTCGGCCGGGGCCGTAAATCCCGGCGAGGCGGAAGATGTGAACCGGCATCCCGTACGCTTCGCCGAAGGCGAGCCAGGCGCGCTCGGCGGCGAGACGCTGTTGGGAGCGTTCTTCGCCGGGCCGGGGCGCGTCGTCTTCGTTCACCCAACCGCCGCCCCGGTCTCCGTAGACGCCCGTTGTGGAGAGGTAGCCGATCCACTCGACGCCCGGGAGCCCGCCGATGGCATCTCCCCAGGCGGCCAGCACCGGGTCGCCGCTGGCCTCCGGGGGAGCCGAGATCAGTATGTGGGTCGCGCCGTCGAAAAGCCTCGGATCGTCGATGGGCAAGACGGAGAATCCATCCGAAACAAGGGTGCGCGCACGCTCGGCCCGCCGCGCGGTGCCGACGATGTCCCGGAACTCGCCGCCGGCCGCCCGCCCGAGGGCCTGCGCGCAATAGCCGAAGCCGAGGCAGACCAGCTTTCGCGCCGCACAGGGCACACCGTGCCTCCCGGGATGCGTGGCCTCAGGCGGTCTTTTCGGCCGCTTCCTCGGCAAGCACCGGTCGATCGTAGCGACGGACCATCTCGTGCGGCACGACCTGCCAGAAACGCTCCACCTCGCGTTCCCAGTGGATCAGCATGCGCTCGGCGAAGCGCGACTGGGTCTCCCGCGCATGCTCCTCGACCAGTGCCTTGAGCACCCCGGCCCAGTGCGGCACCTGGATGCGCTGGTAGAACACCGTGTCCTCGTTGACCCGGGTCGCGAAGCTGTCGTCCGGGTCGTAGACGAAAGCCATGCCGCCGGTCATGCCGGCCGCGAAATTGTCCCCCGTCGGCCCAAGCACGACCGCGGTGCCGTTGGTCATGTATTCGCAGCCGTTGGAGCCGCACCCCTCGACCACCGCCGTGGCGCCGGAGTTGCGAACCGCAAAGCGCTCGCCCGCCTGACCGGCCGCGAACAGCTTGCCCGCCGTTGCGCCGTAGAGGACCGTGTTGCCGACGATCGTGTTCTCGTTCGAGGCCAGCGTGCTCGCGGTCGTCAGGCGGACCGCGATGGTGCCGCCGGAAAGCCCCTTGCCGACATAGTCGTTGGCGTCGCCGAAGACCTCCAGCTTCAGCCCCTGCACGGCGAACGCGCCGAGGGACTGGCCGGCGGAGCCGCGCAGCCGGACGGTGATGTGTCCGGGCTGAAGGCCGTCCATGCCGTAGCGCCGGGCGATCATCGAGCTCAGCTTGGTGCCGATGGCGCGGTGGGTGTTGCGGATATTGTAGGCGAGCTGGAGCTTTTCGCCCCGTTCGAGCGCGGTCGCCGCGTCCTTGATCATCTGAGCGTCCAGCGTCTCGGGGACCTCGTTGCGACCCTCCAGGGTGCAGTAATGCGAGTCCTCGCCCGGATCCGCCTGAACGAGAAGCGGGTTGAGGTCGAGGTCGTCGAGATGGGCGCTGCCGCGGTGGATCTGGCTCAACAGCTCGGTCCGGCCGA
>JAPPHW010000158.1:4598-14390 GCA_028820945.1 Defluviicoccus sp. | reverse complement strand
GACGAAGGCTGGAAGCGCTGGAAGCGCGCGGCGGCGACGCTCGGGGCCATCGAGAAATGTCTCGAGAGCTTTCCGGAAATCTCCGTCGCGGCAGGCCCCTTCAACCACCATAACGGTTATGTGGCCGAGGGCTACCCGGCGTTTTTCACGCTGGCCGCGACCCCGGCCCCGGGGGGGGCCCCCCCCCGGGAACGGGGGGGGGGGGGGGGGGCGCCCACCCCCCCCCCCGGCGCCGGCGGGCCGGGGGCGCGGGCGGGGGTCCCCCCCCCCCCGCCCCCCCGGCCCGGGGGGCCCCGCCCCCGTACATCGTCCCGTTTCCGTACGCGCCTAAAAACGACTCCCTGGCCGCGGGCGACGAGGGCGCGCGGACGGTGACCCTCCCCGCCGGCGAGACCGAAACGCGCTTCTCGGTGGCGACCGTGCCCGACAGGGTGGCCGAACCCGATGGCGCGGTGACCGTGACGCTTGCTTCCGGCATGGGCTACCGCGTGGCTGCCGCGCCGGGCGATGCGGCAAAGGTGCGGGTGATGGACGACGAGGGGAAGGCCGTGGCGGTCTTCGCGGATGCCTTCACGGATGTCTTCACGGATGGCCTGGCCCTGAACGAGTCGGACGACGAGGATACGGAGGCGAAGGAGAACGAGAAGACGTACAGGATGCATCTCTACAGTCAACCGACGGGCACGGTGACGGTGGCGGTGGCGGTTCCGGAGGGGGCGCCGGTGACGGTGGCCCCGGCGTCGCTGACCTTCACGCCGTCGAACTGGGTGAAGAAGCAGACGGTGACGGTGACGGCGGTGGACGACGCCATCGCCAACGCCGGGGGGGCGCGCAGGGTGGTGCTGCGGCACCACGTGAGCGGCGGCGGCTACGGCAGCGCCCAGAACTTCCAGTTTCCGGTCACGGTGGCGGACGACGGGGACGAGGACGCCGTGCCGGAGGACGACGATGCGCCGGCAACGCCGGACTGGACCGATTACCGGACGGTCGTGAACTACCTCGTCGAGGTGCGGGACAATCCCGAGAATACGGCCGTGAAAGGGAATCCCGCGCACATCGCCAAGTGGAACCGGGTGCTGGCCGCCATCGGTCATGACAGCCCGGAGCCGCCCATGCCGGCGTCCGAGATCCATGCGAATGCGGACAAGTGGCCGGACAGTCCGTTCAAGGCCGCCTCGGTGTATCTGAAGTCGATCGGTGTGCAAGGCGGGCAGGACCCGGACGAGCCGGCGGTGACGGTCTCGGCGGGCGATGCGGTGACCGAAGGCGACAGTGCGGTCTTCACGCTGACGGCGAGCCCGGCCCCGGACGAGCCGCTCGCGGTGACCGTGACGGTGAACACCGCCGGCGCCTACGGCGTGCCCGCCCACAAGCGGACGGTCACCATCCCGACGTCGGGCAGCGCCGTGCTGGCGCTGAAGACGAAGAACGACGACAAGGACGAGTGGGACGGCTCGGTCACCGTGATCGTCCGGGACGGCCAGGGCTACAGGGTGGGTGATCCGGCCTCGGGGATGGTGAGGGTGATGGACGACGACACGGCGGTGCTGTCGGTGGACGATGTCACGATGCCGGAGGGCGAGCACGCCTCGCCGATGTGGTTCACGGTGCGGCTGTCGATAGCCGCGAAGGAGAAGGTGACGGTGCGGGCGGACACGCGGGACTCGACGCCGGTGTCGGCGCGGGCGCGCGAGGACTACTCGCCGCTTGCGGACAAGGTTCTGGTCTTCCGCCGGGGCGAGACCGAGCAGCGGGTGCCGGTGGTCATCTACGACGACAGCCACGACGAGGGGTCGGAGACGTTCGAGCTGGTGCTCTCGCAGGCGAAGGGCGCGACGATAGGCGACGGCGTGGCGGTGGGCACCATCGTGAACGACGACCCGATGCCGGCGGCGTGGCTGGCGCGGTTCGGTCGCACGGTGGCGGAGCAGGCGCTGGACGGGATCGCGGGGCGGATGGCCGCGCCGCGCACGGCGGGCATGCAGGGCGCGATCGCCGGGCAGGCGGTGAACTTCGGTCCGACGGATTCCCCCGGATCGGGGTCCCCCGGATCGTGGTCCGGGGCAGGCGGGACACCGGCGGCGGGCGCGACGCCCGGCGCGGCCCCGGCGAACGGCCCCGGATCGGGGACCGGCATCGGCAACGGCCCCGGATTCATGTCCCCCGGATCGCTATCCGGGGCAGGCGGGACCGGCCCCGGATCGTGGTCCGGGGCAGGCTTCGGTCAAACGCCTGGGCACTCGCGCACCATGACGGCGCGCGACGCGCTGCTGGGCTCCAGCTTCTCGCTGACGGGCGAGAAGGACGGTTCGGGCGGCAGCATGGCGTTCTGGGGCCGGGCGGCGCAAGCGCGCTTCGACGGGCGCGAGGGGACCTTCTCGCTCGACGGCACGGTCACCACCGGCATGCTGGGGGCGGACTATGCCCGGGGCAGGTGGCTGGTCGGGCTTGCACTGGCGCAGAGCGACGGCGAGGGCGATTACCGCGACACGGACGTCATGTCCCGCGCCGCCTCGCAGGACTGCCCGGCCGAGGCGGCCGAGCTGTGCCGGGGCGCGGTGCGGGAGGGCGACGGCACGGTGGAGGCGTCGCTGACGGCGGCGGTCCCCTATGCGGCCTTCCAGGCCTCGGAGCGCCTCAAGCTCTGGGGCGCGGCGGGCTACGGCACCGGCGAGGTGACGCTGAAGACCGAGCTGGGCGGCGACTACGGCGCGGACACGAGCTGGAGCATGGCGGCGGCGGGGATGCGGGGCGACCTGCTGGCCCCGCCGGCCCCCGGATCGGGGTCCGGGGCAGGCTCCGGGTCCGGCCCGGCGCTGGCGGTGACCTCGGACGCCTTGTGGGCGCGGACCTCCTCGGAGAAGACCCGCGACCTCGCGGCGTCGGACTCCGACGTGACGCGGCTGCGGCTCGGCCTGGAGGGCAGCTACCGTGTCGCGCTGGAGGACGGGGCAAGCCTCGTGCCGAAGCTGGAGGTCGGCGCGCGCCATGACGGCGGCGATGCGGAGACCGGCTTCGGGGTGGAGGTCGGCGGCGGGCTCGCCTGGAGCGACCCCGCGCTCGGTCTCTCGCTCGACGTCTCGGGGCGCACGCTGCTGGCGCACGGCGACGACGACCTGAAGGACCGGGGATTCTCGGCGGCGCTGGCCTGGGACCCGACCCCGGCCACGCAGCGGGGCGCGTCGCTGTCGGTGCGCCAGGAACTCGGCGGGCAGGCGGACGGCGGTCTCGACGCGCTGTTCCAGCCCGCGCCGCTGGAGGACCGCGCGTCCGGGGCGGGCGGCGGCGAGGCGACCTCGCGCTGGACGCTGGAGGCCGCGTACGGCTTGTCCGTCTTCGGCGGTCGCTGGACCGGCAGCCCGCATGCGGAGCTCGGGCTCGCGACCGGCGCGCGCGACTACAGTCTCGGCTGGCGGCTCGCGCCGGAGGCCGAGAGCGCGCCGGACCTGTCGTTCGACCTCCGGGCGACGCGCAGGGAGAGCGACACGGCCGAGCCGGAGCACACCGTCGGGTTCGAGATCACCGCGCGATGGTGACGGCGCCCCGAGGGCGACCGGCGACGGCATGCGCGCCTGGATGGCGCCGCGGCGGGTCGAGGACTACGCGGCGGCCGGGATCCGGGTACGCCACCGTCCCCACCGATGCGAGGGGTCACGTCGTCATCGCGGTCGGCTGAAGGTCCCGTCGACGGAGCAGCGCCTCGATCGCCCGGTTCACCGCGTTCGGTGCGTCACACATCGTGAAGTGTGCGCTCCGCCTGTGCCGCTTGCTCTTCAATCCTCATCGCGACCTGACCCGCAAGCGGCGCTACGTGTTCGGGCTGCGGCACGAACGAGTGGAGGAGAAGGCGCCGGCGAGCGCCGGATGACTTGGGCGCGCGGCATGGCGGGGCTCGAGCTGTCGCCGGACCGCCGTCATGCCATGGGTCGTCCGCGACTCGCTCGCCTTGTGGCGAGGCGGTCGATCATCTAGCCTGCATTGAAATCGAAACAGGCCGGCGTTGCCGGCCCGCCGCCGCCGGAGCGCGGACAGAGGAGAATCCGATGGAACCGAATCAGTCGCTGAAGTCCCGTATCGAGTCGCTCGTCGATTCCGACCGCGTGGTGCTGTTCATGAAGGGCACGCGGGTGCAGCCGCAGTGCGGCTTCTCCGCCGCCACCGTCGGCATCCTGGACTCCCTCGTCCCGGAGTACACCACGTTCAACGTGCTGGAGGATCAGGGGATCCGGGAAGGCATCAAGACGTTCTCCGACTGGCCGACGATCCCGCAGCTCTACATCGACCGCGAGTTCGTGGGCGGCTGCGACATCGTGAAGCAGATGTTCAACAACGGCGAGCTGCACGAGATGCTCGGGGTGGAGGCGCCGGACCGGACTCCGCCCGAGATCCGCGTGAGCGACGCCGCCGCCGCCGTCATCGCCAATGCGCTCCAGGCCAATCCCGGCAACGCGGTGCACCTGTCCATCGACGGGCGCTGGCAGCACTCGTTCAACCTCGGGCCGATGGAGGGGCACGAGGTTCGGGCCGAGTCGAACGGAGTCGCCCTGCTGTTCGACCTGGCGTCGGCGCAGAAGGCGAAGGGGCTGTCGATCGACATCGAGGAGACCGTGCAGGGCACGGCGTTCAGGATCGACAACCCCAATGCACCGCCGCCGGTCGGCCGGATGTCGCCGGCCGATCTCGCCGCCGCGCGGCACGAAGCCGGCGCCGCGCCGATGCTTGTGGACGTGCGCACGTCGCAGGAGCGGGCGCGGGCGGTCATCGAGGGGTCGATCCTGCTCGACGACGAAGGCCTGAGGGTCGTGTCCGCGCTCCCGAAGGACACGAAGCTCGTCTTCTACTGCCACACCGGGGTTCGGAGCCTGGGTGCGGCCGAGCATTTCCGTGCGGAAGGGTTCACCGACGTGCACAACCTCGAAGGTGGGATCGACGCGTGGTCGCGGGAGGTGGACCCCACCGTCGCGCGGTACTGACGGCGCCCGGCCCGGGGCGCCGACGGCGCGCGGGAGCGCGGCGGCCTTTCCCGGGAGCGCAGGCGTCCCGCCCGCCCCGGCTGGAGGCCGGAAATGGACAATCCGCCGAAGGCCCGAACGTCGCGGTATCGCGCGCACCGCCCTGGACGTCCCGAGCCGCGTAGAGTGGCTTCGACACAGGCCTCGTCGCTCTGAGGGCAGCCTCGCCAGGTGCCCGGTATCGGCGGCGCGGCGACCGCGCGCCGCGCTCAGTGCACCGCGCCATGCTTCAGGCGCGCATCCCGGTCGATCGATTCCAGCACCACGGGACGGGGTTCGCCGTCGCGCACGATGGTGAGCGGGATGTCGCTTCCCGCCGGGCCGATTCCCCAGACCTTGCGGAACAGCTCCGCAAGCCCGTCGATGGGCTCCCCCGCGACCTCGACGATCAGGTCGCCGACCTCGACCCCCGCCCGGTCGGCCGGACAGCCGTCATATGTGCTCGCGACCACCAGATGGCTGCCGACGTCCTGAACGAGGAAGCCGAGCCACGGCCGCGCTGGCCGGTTGGGCCGGCCGTAGAGCTGCATGTCCTCGAGGATCGGCTTCAGCAGGTCGATCGGAACGACCATGTTCGCGCCCCCCTTCTCACCGCTCGACGAGACGGTCTGTACGAGAAGGGAGCCGACACCGAGCAACCGGCCGTCGGAGCCGACGAGCGCGGCGCCCCCCCAGTTCGGGTGTGCCGGTGCGGTGAACAGGGCTTCGTCGAGCACGTACTCCCAGTACCCGGCGAACTCGCGCTTCGCGATGATGCGTCCGGTGACGAGCGCGTCGCCGCCGCCGTGGCCGGCGACGAGAATCGGATCGCCCACGCCGCACGCGGCGCTCACGCCGAGATCCATGGCCGGCGCGGTCAGCGGCTGAAGGGCCTGGACGAGCCCGAATCCGGATTCCTGGTCGTAGCCGAGGACATGGCCGGGGACGGCCAGGCCCCGGTGGTCCGTGATCCACAGCGTCTGCGCCTCGGTCACGAGGTAGCCGATGGTCAGCACGAGGCCGCGGTCGCCGATCACCACGCCGTTTCCCATCCGCTCCGTACCCAGCACGGGCGCGGTGAGCGCATCCTCCGGAACCTCGCAGCGCACGCTCACCAGCGACGACAGCATGGCGTCGATGTCGAGTTCGACCGCCGGCTCCTTCTCCGTCTCCGTCACCGTTGCATGGTCTCCATCGCGTGGGGGAGGGCGACTTCGGCGGCCTCGGCCGCCGCCGCGCTCGTGCCGTCCATCATACCGGGGCGGTGCCGCGGGACAAGCGCGCGGGCTTCGATGCAGCAATTCTCATTTTGCGTCTCCCCAGGCAAGTCGACGCGAACGGCGGACACGCCCCTGGGAGCGCGGGCGTCCCGCCCGCAAGGGGGCCGAAGGCCCACCGGTGGGTTCAAGCGGGCAAGATGCCCGCGCTCCCAGGGGCGCGCTCCTAAAATGAGAATCGCTGGCTTCGATGTGCCGTGGCGTCCGATGCACGTACAGCCTCGGCACCCCAGGCTGCGCGATGTGCTTGCGGGTGCGCCCGGCACGCCGAGCCACCCGGGGCCACCCGGGCCTCAGACAACGTCTGGTCGCGACTGCGCCATCAGGCAGAGGTAGTCGAGGGCGATGCTGGCGGCCGCGAGCGCCGTGTTCTCCGCCACGTCGTAGGCCGGGGCGACCTCCACCACGTCCATGCCCACGAAGCCGACTCCGCTCAAGCCCCGAATGATGCTCTGCGCCTGGTACGTCGACAGCCCTCCGGTCACCGGGGTGCCGGTGCCCGGCGCGTAGGCCGGATCGAGGCAGTCGATGTCGAACGTGAGGTACGCCCTCGCGTCCCCGACGATGCGCATCGTCTCCCGTGCCGTCGCAGCCGGTCCGTATTCGTGCACCCACGCGGCGTCGAGCCAGGTGAATCCGAGACGATCCTCGTTGTGGGTCCGGATCCCGATCTGCACCGAGCGGGCGACGTCCACGATGCCCTCCCGCACCGCGTGGAAGAACATCGTGCCGTGGTCGATGCGTCCGTCCTCGTCGCTCCATGTGTCGCTGTGGGCGTCGAAGTGCACCAGGGCGAGTGGTCCGTGGCGGGCCGCGTGGGCGCGGAGCAGGGGCAGGGTGATGAAGTGGTCGCCCCCGATGGCGAGCACGGAGGCGCCGGCGTCGAGGATGTCCGCCGCGTGGCGCTCGATGCGGGCGGGGATGTCGGCGGGGCGGCCGTGGTCCAGCACGCAGTCTCCGGTGTCGACGACGGCGAGGCGCTTCGTCGGATCGAAGCCCCACGGCCACGGCGGCCCCCACGAGAGCTGCGTCGAAGCGGCGCGCACCGCGCGCGGTCCCAGACGGGCGCCGGGGCGGTTGGTGGTCGCGAGGTCGAAGGGGATGCCGGTGACCGCGACGTCGACTCCCTCCAGATCGCGCGTGTACGGCCGCCGCAGGAAGCTGAGCGCCCCGGCGTAGGTCGCCTCGTCGCGAAGCCCGTACGGTGACCGTGCCGTGAACGCGTGGTCGCCGTCGTCCTTCATGGTCATGGTGCAAAGTCTCCGTCGCCGTTGCCGCGGCCCGGTCCGCCCGCGCGAAAGCAAGGAGGGCGGAACCCGCCGACGCTCCGAGGTCGACGCCCGCCGTGTCGGGCTCCCTGCCCTGCGTCGCGAGCGGGAGCGGCTCCGGGCGCCGCCGGGGCGTTCCGCCGAGGGCACAGTCATGGTCGCACGTCTTCGGGCCGCACCGGGAGCCGCAAACGGGGATTCGAGCGGGAGTGAGAATTTCGAGCCAACAGGCGTATGATACCGTCCCCCTGCGGCTCTCGAGACGCTCGGTCGGGCGACCGGGAGCCGGCGCAGATCCAGCCTCCGGAGTTCGCCATGCCTGGACTGGTGTCGGAGCTGCACACCTTCGAACGAGAGCCCCGCAATGGCGCTCGCCGCCGGATCAGCGACAAGGAGTGCATCTACTACGACGGATACTGGATCCGGTACTACGACCCCCCCGAGGAGACCCTGGCCGCGAAGCAACAGCTCATCGAGCTGCTCACCCGGCGGCTGTTCCACCACACCGAGCTCGGGATCAACACCCCCAGCGGCCGGCTGGACACGGCGCGTGCCGCGTATGAACGCGAGACCGACCCGCGGCGCAAGCGGGTCTGCGGTGCGATGCTTGCCGGCGCGCTCTTCAACCGCGCAACCGACATCTTCACGTCGATCGTGGAGCTCGCGGCGAAGGGCGTGGAGACGACCCCGGACAACGAGTTGATGCGCGAGTGCGAGGAGTGCTTCGTCGAGGCGCTGAGGCTCGGGAAGACGGTCAAGCACTACAGCGGCCACGAGGGGATCGACGAGCTGTGGGGCGAGCCGCTCAAGGCGTTCTCCATGTCCATGGCGGACTGCTACGAGAGCCGATACGCGAAGATCGCGCAGACCATGCGCGCCATCGATCGCGTCGCGGACGCCATGGTGGAGCAGATCGAGGAGGACGAGTGGCTGTGCGGGGCCAGGTCCCTGGTGCTCGCCTTCGCCCGGGCCGCAAAGGACGAGACGGAGACCATGCGCACGGACGTGGCGACCTTCGACGTGTGGCCCGAGTTCGTCGCGTGCGGAGAGCGGCTGCTCGACTTTCGTCCGCAGGGGTCGATCCCGGGCGACGAGCGGGTGCAGCGGCGCGTCGAGGACGGGCTGCGCCTGCTGCGCGAGGGCGCGAACCTGCTGACCTACCTCGCCGGCGCCCGGGTGCCGATGCCGAAGAGCACCTGCGAGTTCCTGAGTCTCTGCGAACGATATCGGGAACGCCGCCCGCTCGGCCTCTGACCCGCGCCCTCGTTTGCAACCTCGGGAGAAATGCGGGCGGGCCCGGGGGCCGAAGTTCCTCTACCGAGCCCCTCCGCCGTTCGTCCCCTGCGGCAGGCGCGGCACCGCCGCGATGAGACGTCGGGTGTAGGGGTGCTCCGGCGCGGTGCACACGCGCGCCGTCGGACCCAGCTCGACGATCCTTCCCTCGTGCATCACCGCCGTGGTGTCGCTCAGGTACTCCACGACCCCGATGTCGTGAGTGATGAAGAGCAGGGTGAGCGCGCGCTCGCGGCGCAGGTCGAGAAGAAGCTGCAGCACCTCGGCCTGCACCGATACGTCGAGCGCGCTGGTGACTTCGTCGCACACCACGAAGTCGGGACGCAGGCACAGCGCGCGGGCGATGCCGATGCGCTGACGCTGCCCCCCGGAGAGCTCGTGCGGATACCGCCACAGGTGCTCTCGGTCGAGCTGCACCTCGACCAGAGTCTGCGCCGCCGTCTCCAGCCGATCCTCCGGGTTCTCGCCGATGCCGTGCGCCGCCATCGGCTCGGTCAGGGCGGTCGCCACCGTGAGGCGGGGGTTGAGGGACGAGGCGGGGTCCTGGAAGACGAACTGCAGACGGCGGCGCATGGGGCGCATGTCGCGCCGGCCGAAACCCGTGAGGTCCCGTCCGTCGAAGCGCACCCGGCCTCCGGTGGGCTCCACCAGGCGCAGCACCGCGCGACCGAGCGTGGTCTTTCCACAGCCCGACTCGCCCACCAGCGCGAGGATCTGTCCCCGCTGGATGCACAGGTCGACCCCATCGACCGCCCGTACGTGTCCCACCGTGCGCTTGAGCACGCCCTGGCGGATCGGGAAGTGCACCTCCAGCCCTTCAAGCCGGATCAGCGCCTCGGAGATCGCCGTTCCCGGGAGCGGGGGGGGGGGGGGGGGCCCGGCCCGCCCCCCGCCGCCGGGGGGAGGGGGGGGCGGCGCGGCGCCGCCCGCGCCCCCCCGCGCCCGCCGCGCCCCCCCGGGACG